>NZ_JBHTJZ010000002.1:0-160047 GCF_042675905.1 Paenibacillus chungangensis
GGGCTTATCCTATCTGCTTTCCGATATGAATCGGGAGCAACCAGCTAAAGTAAGTAAGCAACTTTCGTATCCAGTTTTCAGGGCGCAAGCCTTGAGGAAAAGATCATTTGGTTTTGAGATGAACCTTCATCGAGAAACACCGTTTGGTGGCGATGGCGGAGGGGAACCACGCGTTCCCATCCCGAACACGACCGTTAAGCCCTCCAGCGCCGATGGTACTTGGACCGCAGGGTCCTGGGAGAGTAGGGCGTCGCCAAGCACGAATAACCTGTCGCANCGAAGCTATATCACGAAATGAATTCATCCGGTGCGGAATGGGCGTCGCCAAGCACGAATAACCTGTCGCAGATGACTGCGGCAGGTTTTTTGTGCGTAGCCAGACGCTCTTCTCCCAACGGGAGAGTGTTCGAACCTCCGATCGAAGTAATACGAAGCAGCAGGCCCGGCCCTAGCGGAAGGTTCAAACGCCGACCTCGAAGCTATATCAAGAAGTGAATTCATCCGGTGCGGAATGGGCGTCGCCAAGCACGAATAACCTGTCGCATATAACTGCGGCAGGTTTTTTGTGCGTAGCTGGACGCTTCTCTCCTAAAGGGAGAGTGTTCGAACCTCGGATCGAAGTAATACGATGCAACTGAGCGTGCATGTGTGTGAAAAAGTTACTACTTGGTTCATGTGGTAGAAGACACAATTTGGGAAGCTATGAAATCAATTGAGCGAAATCTCCTATTTTACAGCGGCGCATGGATCGCTTTGGGAGACTACGTACAAAATGTCAGGTTTGAGTAGTGGATTAGCTACAGTTTAAAGAACTATTGTAAAAACGTACAAGTAGGTTGGTTTGTACTTTGATCAACTATATAGGAAGAGGCGGTTGCTCATAACTGCCAAGCTCCTTTGTATCCTCTATTATGTTAAACTAATAGCATATTGGTTAACTGGAGGCAAGAGCGATGCAAGAGACAATAGAAATGAAAAAATTGGGACACGAGTTATTCGATCAGTCGTTAGAGCTGTCAGAGTTCGCATTCCAACTTAAAAAAACGCCGGAACAAAAAGAGAAGCTAAGAGCCATGACACTTGAGGAAGCGGCGGATCGCTGGGCTATATTTGCTAACGATCATCTGGCTGCACAAGTGACGGTGCTTGACCTGCAAACGTATATAGCAGGGAAACCATTCTCGATGGGAGGAGTCGCAAATGTAGCTACATGGCCGGAATATCGAAGAAGAGGATATGTGGCTAAGCTGTTAGTTCACGCCATACAAGAGATGAAGAAAAGAGGGCAGCTTCTCTCATTCTTGTCACCGTTCTCCTTCCCGTTCTACAGGAAGTTCGGATGGGAAACATATACCGAGCATAAAGTCTACACGATCGAAACGAAACAATTGCCGCCTCGTTCCCCGTACCCAGGACAAATGGTTCGAGAAGTGGACTACGAATCGCTTCATACGATATATGAGCTTTATGCAGCTCAATACAACGGTATGCTTCTGCGATCTGAAGTTTGGTGGAAGTATCGTATACCTCAGAGAAAGTCAGGTTCTGTTGTTACTTATCGCGATTGCGATGGTAAGAAGCAGGGTTACCTTATCTACGAGGTTAACAACAGGATAATGTCGGTTCATGAACTGATCTATTTAAAGGATGAAGCAAGGCGTGCTTTATGGTCATTTATTGCCCAGCACGATTCAATGATTGATCATGTTCAGCTCCGTGCTCCTGTAGACGATTTACTAGCCGATACACTAGCCGACCCTCGAATCAAGCAGGAGATTAGCCCTTACTTTATGGCAAGAATTATCGATGCCGAGGCATTTATCAAGGCATATCCCTTCCTGCAAGGGGAGCAAGATCAATGTACGATTGAGCTTCATGACGAATACGCGCCGTGGAATACGGGAAAATATGAATGGAGCATTGATAAGGAAGGAAACGGGTGTCTGAGGCGGTTGTCTAATGAAGAAGCGATGCAGATGAAAGGTATTGCATTAGATATCGGCACATTGTCGACATGGTTAATGGGATATCGCAGTGGTGGACAATTATCGGGATATCAGCGGATTCAAGGTGATCTCGCAGCAATTAACCGCTTGCAGAATCGTATTCCCGAACATAAAACCTATTTGTCCGACTTTTTTTAAGTAAATGTGCAAATGAGTTCGGAAATGCCTAAATTGCGGGAAATTTCTTGATTTTACTGCGCCTTGACAGCCCTAGACCCCTCTGCTAATATTGCAATAATATACGTGAGAGGTACTGAAAAAAAGGGAGGAACATACTCGTGTGGGAAACGAAATTCGCTAAAGAAGGGCTAACGTTCGACGACGTATTGCTTATTCCGCGCAAATCGGAAGTGTTGCCGAGGGAGGTTAACATCTCGACTCAATTGAGCGAGAACGTTAAATTGAATATCCCGCTGATCAGCGCTGGTATGGATACGGTCACGGAGTCGGCTTTGGCGATCGCAATCGCTCGTGAAGGTGGAATCGGGATTATTCATAAGAACATGTCCGTTGCGCAGCAAGCGGAAGAAGTAGACCGTGTCAAGCGTTCGGAAAGCGGCGTGATTACGAACCCATTCTCACTTACACCTGATCATCATGTCTACGATGCAGAGGAACTGATGGGCAAGTACCGTATCTCCGGTGTTCCGATCGTAGACGAGAACAATCATCTTGTCGGTATATTGACGAATCGAGATCTGCGCTTCGTACACGATTACTCCATTAAAATTAGCGAAGTAATGTCGAGGGACAACCTGGTCACTGCACCGGTAGGAACGACTTTGCAAGAAGCTGAAGTTCTTCTGCAGCAGCACAAAATCGAGAAGCTCCCATTAGTCGATGAAGAAAATACACTGAAAGGTCTTATCACGATCAAGGATATCGAGAAGGCCATCCAGTTCCCGAATGCGGCGAAGGATTCTCACGGCCGCTTGCTGTGCGGCGCAGCGGTAGGCATCTCTAAGGATACAATGGACCGTGCAGAGGCGCTTGTGAAGGCAGGAGTGGACGTGCTGGTCGTAGACTCCGCCCATGGGCATCACATCAATATTATTGAAGCAGTCCGCAAGCTGCGTCAGACATATCCTGACCTTACGATTATCGCGGGCAATGTAGCCACTGGCGATGCAACTCGCGAGTTGATCGAAGCAGGCGCATCCGTCGTCAAGGTAGGAATCGGACCTGGCTCGATATGTACTACGCGTGTCATTGCAGGGATCGGTGTTCCGCAAATTACGGCGATTTACGACTGTGCGTCCGTCGCGAGAGAGTATAATGTACCGGTCATTGCAGACGGCGGCATCAAGTACTCCGGCGACATCTCGAAGTCCATTGCTGCCGGAGCAAGCGCGATTATGATTGGAAGCTTGTTCGCAGGAACTGCAGAGAGCCCTGGCGAGACGGAAATCTTCCAAGGGCGCAGCTTTAAGGTATATCGTGGCATGGGCTCCATTGGCGCCATGAAGGAAGGTAGCAAGGATCGTTACTTCCAGGAGAACGACAACAAGCTCGTTCCTGAAGGCATCGAAGGTCGCGTCCCTTATAAGGGCCCGCTAGCTGATACGGTTCACCAACTGCTAGGCGGCTTGCGCTCGGGCATGGGCTATTGCGGTACAGCGACTCTGGAAGAGCTGCAGAACGATACAAGCTTTATTCGCATTACCGGCTCCGGCTTGCGCGAGAGTCATCCACACGATGTTCAAATAACGAAAGAAGCACCAAACTACTCCCTATAATTCACCTCTAATACGGGGTCAGGCAGAGACATTAACAGCGCTACGGCTGAGTGTCTCTGCTTTTATTTTGCACGCATGCAAATATGAAGGAATCTTCATGCGCTTGCGCCCTAAGACAGGTTTAAAAAAGGACGCCTCGTATGTTACAATTGTTAACGGACAATATAATCGAAATGGGGAAATCAAAGTGAACGCAAGAAGGAAGAAGAAATCACTATTGTCCGTCATCGCTGCCAGCATGGCACTGTGGGTGGCGGTGTTGTCAATTGGGGCGCCCAGTGCGCTGGCGGTTGGCTTTAACGATAGGCCAAGTACAGATAATGAGCTAGGCTTGCAAGTGAAGTCTGCAATTCTTATAGAAGCGGATTCCGGTCAGGTACTATATGAAGTATTAGCGGATGAACCGCTTCCGATTGCTAGTATGACGAAGTTAATGACGGAATATATTGTGCTGAAGGAAATCCAAACCGGTCGGCTGAACTGGGATGAAGTTGTGACGATTACGAAGGAAGCGGCTGATACTGATCCGGCGGAATCACAAGTATTCCTGGCAGAGGGCGATAAGCACACTGTCAGGGAATTATATATCGCTATGGCGGTGGGATCGGCGAACGATGCGACGAAAGCGCTGGCGATTCAAGTTGCGGGCAACCTCGAAGCATTTATTGACAAGATGAATGAAACGGCGGACGAACTGGGACTGGAGTCCGCAATATTCACCAGCGTTACCGGACTTGAAGATACGACAGTGATGTCCGCATACGATGTGGCTATGCTGGGACGCACGATTCTAAGAGACTATCCGGAGTTCCTTGAATTCTCCGGTATTCAAGAGTACAAGTTCCGTGAACGCGACAAGAAGCCGATGGTCAACTTCAATTATATGCTGGGCGCTAACGTTAATAACGAGTTCCTGAGAAAGCTTGCTTATGAAGGTGTCGACGGAATGAAGACAGGATTCATTAATGCTGCCGGGTATAATTTCGCAGGCACTGTGAAACGCGGTGATCTTCGGTTCATCAGCGTTGTAATGGATACAAGCTCCAAAAATCAGCGTTTTTATGAAACGGCAACACTTTATAACTATGGCTTCAATAATTTTGAGAAGAAAACGGTGGTATCCCCAAAAACGGTTGTAGAAACGCTAGAAACCGTAGAGGTTAAAAAAGGAGTAAATAAGACTGTCCCAGTCGTAACGGATCGCGACATTACCATTATGGTGAAAAAGGGAGCGAATCCGCAAATGGAGATGACGAGCAGCAGCTTAACGCCAAAAGAAGAACTGGTTGCTCCGATCGCAGCGGGTACAAAGGTCGGCACGGTAACTTATACCTATGCGGATGAAGCGACAGGCAACGATCTCCAGTATACGGTAAATCTTGTGACGACGGAAGAAGTGGAGAAGGCAAGTTGGCTGAAATTGTTGTTTAGGGCGATTGGCGAATTTTTCACCAAGCTGTTCGACAGCATCATGAACCTGTTCTAGGCGGGAAATCTATACTTGTGGATTAGCTGTGGTTCCTGTAAAATCAATGGTTAGAACAACTTCGGCAGTTATACTTTGATGGATGATAATAGGAGGAACGAAAAGATGGAAACTGGTACTTCACGTGTAAAGCGCGGTATGGCAGAAATGCAAAAAGGCGGCGTAATCATGGACGTTATGAACGCCGAACAAGCGAAAATTGCGGAGGCGGCAGGTGCCACGGCAGTTATGGCGCTTGAGCGCGTTCCTTCCGATATCCGCGCCGCTGGCGGCGTTGCTCGCATGGCTGATCCTACAATCGTAGAGGAAGTCATGAAGGTCGTATCCATTCCGGTGATGGCCAAGGCGCGTATCGGTCATTATGTGGAAGCGAAGGTTTTGGAATCCATGGGCGTAGACTATATCGACGAGAGTGAAGTGCTTACCCCAGCGGACGAAGTTTTCCATATTAGCAAGAATGAATTCACTGTGCCGTTCGTCTGCGGTGCGAAGGATCTGGGCGAAGCATTGCGCCGTATTCAAGAGGGAGCGGCGATGCTTCGTACGAAGGGAGAGCCAGGGACAGGCAACATCGTTGAAGCAGTGCGTCATCTGCGTCTTATTAACGGCCAGATTCGCAAAGTACAGGGCCTGTCGAAGGACGAGCTGTACAACGAAGCGAAGCTGCTGGGCGTGCCTTACGAGCTGTTGCTTCAAGTGCATGAGAGCGGCAAGCTGCCTGTCGTGAACTTTGCCGCAGGCGGCGTGGCTACACCATCAGATGCGGCACTCATGATGCATCTGGGCGCAGACGGTGTATTCGTCGGTTCCGGTATCTTCAAGTCCGAGAATCCGGATAAATTCGCTCGCGCGATCGTGGAGGCGACTACTCATTATCAGGACTACAAGCTAATCACAGAAGTATCTAAAAACCTGGGTACGCCGATGAAAGGCATTGAAATCTCCAAGCTTGACGCATCACAGCGTATGCAAGATCGTGGAATTTAAGATTTGTTAAAGCTTAAGGAGACGGTCCATCCTGTATAGTAGGGTGGACCGTCCGTTCGTACAAAGGAGATGAAGCAGTAATGAAAGTAGGCGTACTGGCGCTGCAAGGCGCCGTTGCGGAGCATATACGCAGCTTGGAGGCGGCTGGTGCGGAAGCTGTGGCAATTAAGCGTGTGGAACAGCTTGACGATGTCCATGGGCTAATCATTCCGGGAGGAGAGAGCACCACGATTGGCAAGCTAATGCGGAAGTACGGCTTCATGGAGGCGATAGCTGAGTTCTCTGATAAGGGAAAGCCGCTATTCGGTACATGCGCCGGCCTAATCGTATTGGCGGATCGCATCGAGGGGGATGAGGAAGCTCATCTTCGTCTGATGGATATGACAGTCGCCAGGAATGCATTCGGACGCCAGCGCGAGAGCTTCGAGACGGACCTGACGGTGAAGGGGATCGATGAACCGATCCGTGCCGTCTTTATACGCGCTCCATTGATCAAATCGGTCGGTGACGGCGTAGATGTACTATCCGAATATAATGGTGAGATTGTGACAGCCAGACAAGGCTCGCTTCTCGCAGCCTCATATCATCCGGAATTGACAGATGACTATCGGTTGCATGCTTATTTCCTTGAGATGGTGAAGGAAGCGGCTGCTGCAAGTGTATAAGGATATAGCATGACATAATACTCTCTTTAGAGGGGAGCTTGAACAACGTGTTGGATGTAAAATTATTGCGCTCCGACTTCGATAAAGTGGAGCAAGCGCTACAAAATCGCGGCGCATCTCTTGATATGGTGAAAGATTTTCCTGAGTTGGACGCGAAGCGGCGCGAACTGATTCAGGAGACGGAGCAGTTGAAAAACCGACGCAATGTGGTGTCACAGGAAGTAGCCCAACTGAAGCGCTCCGGAGGCGATGCGGAATCGCTTATTCTGGAGATGCGGGAGGTGGGAGACCGAATTAAAGCACTGGACGAGGAGCTGCGTCAGCTGGATGAGCAAGTTACCGAGATCGCTATTGCTATTCCGAACATCCCGCATGAAAGCGTGCCGGTAGGCGCTTCTGAAGACGATAATGTGGAGATCCGCCGTCATGGCGAAGTGCCTGCATTCTCCTTCGAGCCGAAAGCGCACTATGAACTGGCTCATGACCTTGGCATTCTGGACTTCGAGCGTGCATCCAAGGTAACAGGATCCAGATTCGTCTTCTATCGCGGTCTTGGCGCACGCCTGGAGCGGGCTCTAATCAGCTTCATGATGGATCTGCATAGCGATCAACATGGGTACGAAGAAGTGCTGCCGCCTTATATCGTCAATCGGGACAGCTTGGTTGGCACAGGCCAGCTGCCTAAGTTCGAAGAGGATCTGTTCAAGCTGGTGGATACGGATTATTACCTTATTCCAACAGCAGAGGTGCCTGTAACGAACATTCATCGCGATGAGATTATGGACGCCAATGATCTGTCCAAGAACTTCGTCGCCTACAGCGCGTGCTTCCGCTCTGAAGCAGGAGCTGCTGGGCGTGACACGCGCGGATTGATTCGCCAGCATCAATTCAACAAGGTAGAGCTGGTGAAGCTGGTCAAGCCGGAGGACTCCTATACGGAGCTGGAGAACTTGACTGCCCATGCGGAGAAGGTGCTGCAGCTGTTAGGGCTTCCATACCGCGTTCAGCTGCTGTGCACGGGAGATATGGGCTTCGCCTCGGCGAAGACATACGATCTTGAAGTATGGCTGCCAAGCGCAGATACCTATCGCGAGATATCGTCCTGTACGAACTTTGAAGAGTTCCAGGCGCGCCGCGCAAGCATTCGCTTCCGCCGCGAAGCGAAGAGCAAGCCGGAATTCGTGCATACGCTGAATGGCTCAGGATTGGCTGTAGGGCGTACGGTTGCCGCCATCATGGAGAATTATCAGCAAGCTGACGGGTCGATTGTCATTCCGGAAGCTCTTCGTCCTTACATGGGCGGCTTGGAAGCCATCACAGCCAAGTAAAGCATCAATCTTGGATGAAATCTTGGATGAACGATGAACTGTTACCTTGACGCAATATACCCTATCTTTACGACTAACTGGAAAAAGTACAGGTAGATGTTTGAAAATAGGGAGCAAGGATGTACCTAACTGGAAAAAGTACAGGTAGATCTCGGTGTTTAAGAGTTTTCTAGCCGAAATGGCAAAAACAACTGTCGCTTTTCCAGTTAAATCTGGAGAAACAAGCCAATCTAGTGCAATGAACTGTCGTTTTTCCAGTTAGCGATCAATTTTAGCCCGTCCGTTGACTGAGTTGTTACCATGGGTCAAATTAACGGTTGATATTTCAATTTGACCTGTGGTACAATATCTTTTGTCAGTCACAATTAAATTTCTGGAGAGGTACCGAAGTGGTCATAACGGGGCGGTCTTGAAAACCGTTAGGGTGCAAGCTCACGTGGGTTCGAATCCCACCCTCTCCGCCAGAATGAATATTCTACCATTAGAGGCCTGAGGGCCCCCAGTAAAGTATGGAATACATAATGTAATGTAAATTACGCTTGAGCGCTTATCGCTTGGGCGTTTTTTTATGGCTTGGATCGTATAAAAGGGGTGAACCTTTCGCATCTTAACGATGTGGAGGTGCTTAATGAATGGCGAAGTCAGATGAGCTCCGTATAGACCAGCAGAAGCTGGTGCAAGCTTGGCAAGAAACCTTGCCCAGAGTCATGAATAGCCCCGATCGGAGCGAAGTAAAAGCCGATGAAGCTGACGAACGCTCGTTGCGGGTGACGATACATGCGGCAGGGCATCAGATGTATGAGTTTGATTTCAAGGTTACTTATGTGGATAGCAGGGAAGTAAAGGTAGAACTTGTCGATGTGGAGAAGGATAACGTCTCTATCGATGAGCGGAACGACATCGTGCAGCAGCTGACGCAGGATTATATCCGGCATCTGCACGAATGCGCACAAGCGCTGCATCAGTTAACACATGCATAGAGGGGGAAGATCGCGATGACGAAAGCGAAAGGCACAGCAGATAAAAATTTGTCCAATGTCGTTGAAGCGCTGGAGACAGAACCGGTCAATAGCCATCATGCTCAACAGCTTCAGCAGGGCAAGAATGACCGACGGCATCAGGATTCGCTGAACTTCGACCAGCCAACGGACTTGAAGCATCAGCGTTAATAGCGGATGAGGGAGGGTTAAGCAATGGCCAAGTCAGAAAGTATACCGGTTCCGGAAAGCATCCCGCACAATGAGCGTAATCGAAAGGATAAGTCGGGCGGAGCCATGCAGGAGCCCATGTCAGGTTCCAAGAAGACAAAGCAGAAAAACCATGTGAGTCATCATAACCCTGAAGGATAGTATTAAATACCTAAACACTAGAATCCCATCCCCGCCTTTGGCAGGAGATGGGATTGTTTTGTAATTATTCACTTTCAAAACCACTATATATAGGATAGAATGGAGATGCTCAAAAAATAGATAGTGGAGGGAATTTACGATCATGAAGCAAGTAAAACGTTTGGCACTCATGGCTGTGCTGCTCACGGCAGTTATCGTGGCCGGGTGCAGCTCCAGTCAGCCGCCTAAGGAATCGCTGCAGACAGCGATGAAAAACACAATGGCTGCAGAGTCCTACAAAATGAATATGACTTTGCAAATCGATGATTTGCAACTGGGTGATCTTGCAGCTGAACAAACAGGCGGTATCGATGTAGCTGGCATTATTAAGGGAGCCAAGTTATCCGCAGATACTATGTATACAAAAGAGCCAATGCGCATGGACATGAACATGGAGATTAATCTTCCAGGCATGATGGACATGAAGCTGGCCGTTCCAATGATTGTAACGAAGGACGAAATGTACGTCAAAATTCCGAATCTGCCGATGCTTCCATTGCCTGAGCAATTATTCGATCAATATATTAAGATGGATCTGCAAGAACTGGCGGAGCAATCCGGGCAACAAATCTCCATGGATGTGGCAACACAACAGAAGATGGCCCAAGAGTTCGCCGCCGTATTCATGGACAACTTCGATGAGAAGACATACTTCACTGAAGTGAAAGCTGCCGATGCGGGACTGCCTGAAGGCATGAAAGCAGACCAGGTGGTCAAGTTCGCGATTACGAAGGACAACTACGATGGAACGGTTGATACGATGGTTAATAAAGTCGTTCCAGCTATCTTCGACCTTCTTCTGAATAATGAAGACTACCTGAATGCGGTAGGTCTGGAGAAAGCGCAAGTGGAAAGTGCAAAAGAGAGCTGGGATAACGACAAGGATCAAGCGCTGGATAGCTTCAAAGAACTGTTGACCGTCAATACGCTGGATATTACGACAGCTATTCAAGACAAGTATATGGTGCATCAGGACGTAAAGATTGATCTGGATCTGAAAAATCCGGAAGGCACTGGCGAGACGATGAAATTCATCATTTCTTTCGCCGCCCAATATTCCGACTTCAATAAGAAGCAAGAGCATCCTGAGCTTCCTGCAGATGCCATAACGATGGAGGAGCTGATGGAGCAGTTCCAAGCTCCTATGGGCATGTAATGATATCATAACGAACAACGTAACGGAAAGAGGCTCCTTGCCGCCAGCTTATGTGCTGATTGCGGCAAGGAGCCTTTGTTCATCGGATTAGACTACTTCAGAAATCTTATCGTCAAGGGATAACGGTAGCGGACGCCTTCATTCGCTTTCACGCTGGCGATAATGATCATGATGATGTAGAAAATGCCAAGGGCGATTAGCAACAAGATACCGATAACCACCAGTGTCAGCAGTCCGCAGACAATGCCATAGATCAAAATGCTGATCTGGAAGTTGAGCGATTCCTTGCCTTGATCGTCTACGAACATTGACTGATCCTTCTTCATCAGCCAGATGACAAGCGGTCCGATAATATTACCGAGTGGAATAAGGAATCCCGCGAACGCCAGTAGATGACACAGCATGCCGTATGTGCGTTCTTCTTTAAAGGAACCTCCGTCTGGATACATAGTGAACCTCCTCTTGTAGTTGGATGCACGTTGCCACGCAACGCGCAGCATCTTAGGAACAATATATCAAGGAAACCTTTGGCATGCAACAACAGATTATAGTAGAAGTACTTGCCAGGAACCGTATTCTTCTCTATACTAATACCTAGATAATCTATGTATAAATGAAATCTAGGTATAGGAGGATATGATGAAGGTTAATAAAGAGTTGATGAAAGGCAGCACGGTCACTCTAATCCTGTCTTTGTTGAGCCGCAAAGAGATGTACGGCTATGAGATGGTGAAGGGGATTGAGACAAGCTCGGGAGGTGTCTTCTCCTTCAAGGAAGGAACGCTGTATCCTATCTTGCATACGCTTGAGGCCGAGGGTTATGTGGAAGCGTACTGGATGGACGAGGGGGCTCGCAAGCGCAAGTATTATCGTCTTACAGACGAAGGGCGAATGCATCTGGAACAGAAGCAGAAGGAATGGAAGCTGTTCCGCACGACCGTAGATCGTGTCATCGGGGAGGGCGGAGCATGAGCGCGGCGATAAGGGAGCATCCGTCCGTCGTTGCTTATATGGAGCGGGTATGCTTCGAGGTGAAGGCGGCCGAGGTGCATGAAGAGATCCGTCTCGAGATGCTGAGCCATCTGGAGGACATCGTCGAAGAGAAGATGGCGAGAGAGGGGATGGCGGAGGAAGAGGCGATCGCCTGCGCCTTGCGGCAGATGGGCGATCCCATCGCTGCCGGCCGGGGACTGCATGCTGTGCATCGTCCGAAGCCGGAGTGGGGCGTGATGGCCTTGCTGGCAGGATTGATTATAGTAGCAGTAGTGGCTATCTATGTGGTCAATTTAACAAGGGGAGAGAGATACGAGGGGTTATGGGTCAACCAGATGGTTTACGGCTTGGCTGGGCTCGCTTGCCTGACCGTCTTCTACTTCCTTGATTACCGGAAGCTGCTGCGCTGGTCATTGCCGATGCACGCTGCTGCGGTGGGATTGCATCTTTCACTCCTTTGGATAGGCACTACGGTTAACGGCTCGAACCACTGGATAGTGGTAGGTGCCTTTGCTTTCAAGGCGACCGCTGTAACCCCATTCCTGTTCCTATTGGCGATCATCGGAATGATGCATCGCGAGAAGGATAGGATCAGTAATATGCAGTCTCCATTCCGCAGGGTGGTTATGGAAGCAGTGTTGTATGTGCTGATACCAGTAGTTCTGTACGCTGCAGCGAATGATATGGTTCATCTGACGATCTATGCGATAGGCGCCATTACAGTGCTCATGATGGCGGGCAGATGGAGAACGTTAGGGGCATCCATGCTGGTCATAACAGTCGTTATGTTCATACGGTTCCTGCTGGATCCGCTGCGATGGGAGAGGCTATGGAGTCGCCTCACCGGCTTTATTAGTCGTGAAGGGGACAGCGGCTATATGACAGCCCGGGCGATTGAAGCTATAGAGCAGGGCGGCATGTGGGGACAAGGGCTCAGGGCTGTATACGGTCCGCTCCCGTATCCATACAGCGATGCTTTGTATGCCCATCTGGTGTACAGCTTGGGATGGGTGGCGGGCAGCGTGATCGCTGTATTCTCTCTGTTGTTCGTCGGCAGATGCATACGCATGGGCATGAAGCTGAAGGATGGCTATGCCAGAGGGATTGTAGTGGGGTTGACTGCTGTATTGGGCACGAAGCTGCTATGGAACATTCTGATGTGTCTGGGCTTGCTGCCGATCAGCAGCATCCCTCTGCCGATTGTTCATGTCTCATCCATCACCGTCGTGGAGCTGGCGGCGATCGGGCTGATGCTGGGAGCGTACAGGAGAAAGGATATGATCCGCAAGCACGCTATAGAGCATTCCCCGCAGTCACTATTGCGATAACGGCGGGGAATGCTCTATAGGTGAACATGTCGGGCAGTCGGCTATGGATAAAGGTTAAGGCGCCACCTTCACAAGCAGGAGCGAGCGCAGACGGATCGGAGCTGCCTGCCACGCTTCGAAGAAGCCCGTCTTTTCTTTCACCCATGCCGACTGCAGGCGGATATCGTACTCGCCGGGCTGTCGGATCTGGACGCGTCCAAGCACAGAATGAACTTCCTCATAGGGATGCTGGCAAGTCGGCGTATCCTCCAGCAGCATGTCCACAGCGGGAATGCAGCTTATTTGCTGTCCGGCGACAGTGGCGACCACTTCCTGATGGCAGTGATCCGACCACTCCTGATTGAATCGCTTGAATGCAATCATGACGACGTCGAATTCGCCCGGCTCCAGCATCGTGAAGGACCAGCCGGCCTCGTTCCCCGCCTCGCCCCCTGACATCACCTTCGCATGGGCGATATCGAGCCGGATATTGCCGGTAGGGAGCTGCAGCCAGCGCGGATCGACATGCGGCTTGCCGTCCAGCTCCAGCGCCACGACGGATACGACGTCGTCCGGTGCCGATAGCGGAAGCGTGACATGCAGCTGATGTAAGCCGACAGCTTCATGATAATGTTGCTGTACGGCCAGCGGCTTGCGGGCTTCGTCGTCGGCGTCGTCTCCCTGCAGGACGTAAGCATGGCGTATCGCATTGTTCAGCCCGTACAGATGGATGCTACCCTTGCTCCAGTACGGTCCATGGATCAGAAGATACATCGTCGTATCCCGAACGGTGATCGCTCCCCATTCCTGTTCATAGTGGAACGGGCTGGGGGTCGTATCGTAGATCGCTTCACCGAACCTGCTCGTCCATCTCCCCACTGCTTCCAGCCTCTCTACCGATTCATCCGGTATGTCGCCTTCCGCGGTCGGTCCTACATTAAGCAGCAGATTGCCGCCCTTGCTCGCGACATCCACCAGCTTCCGAATAAGCGCCTCGCTCGATTTCCACGATTGATCCTTGTTCTGATAACCCCAGGAATCGTTCAATGTCATCGGAGTCTCCCAAGGCCGGCTATCCTCGCCGTGCATAGGAATCTCGTTATCCCCTTTGGAGCTGTAGTCTCCCGCATATTGCGGCCAGTGGCTGACCCGGCTGTTGATCAGGCATGCCGGCTGATGCTCTCTCACCCAATTGATTATCTCCTGACTGTCCTTCTTCGACAGTCCCCCCGCCGTATCGAACCAGATCAGGCCGACAGGCCCGTACTTCGTCAGCAGCTCCTTCACCTGCGGCTTCGCCTTACGGTTCCAATACGCATAGAAGGCCTTCTCTTCCAAGGGGTAATCCCATGTGTTGTTATAAAATTCATGAATAGCATGAGGATGATGCCAATCGATGACGTGAGAATAATAGAAGCACATGCGAAGGCCTTCCCTCTGACACTCTTCCGCCAGCTCCTTCATGGGATCGCGGCGGAACGGCGTGGCGTCGACGATATTGAAGGGATCATGCTCGGAATGATACATCGCGAAGCCGTCATGATGCTTGGCCGTCACGACGATATATTTCATGCCGGCTGCTTTCGCCAGGGCCACCCACTCTCTGGCATCGAACTTGACGGGGTTGAACCGCTCCGCCAGCTTCTCGTACTCTTTCACCGGAATCTTCGCCCCTGACATATGCCATTCTCCCTTGCCGTGAAGCGCGTACAATCCCCAATGCACGAACAAGCCGAACTTGGCCGCCTTCCACCATTGCATACGGTCTGCTTCTTGAGCCTCAATGACCGGACCGGATAAACTCATCAGCTGCGACACCCTTCCCTCATCGGTTTTTTTGATTAGGATACTGTGATCAATATAACGGAAACGCTTTCTTCTAACAACAAGCATGTTTTCAGGAATAGGGACATTCCTCACAATCGCAGCTTCTGCACATATTTTATCCCCTGCACATTTCCGGGCGAAGCGAGATGCAGCGGCACTTTTGGGAATCGGTAAAGGAATTGTACGCGGGGCGTGTGTCGATTAATCAGTCTCGATTCGTAATCTTAGCTTCTGCATATGGGGTGAAGCATTGCTTCTTTACCCCATCATCAGCCATGGAGTAAGGTTACACTATATCTCGGCAGGAGAAAACGAAATTGATATGAAAGCGTATTCCAACAATCGGAAGTGAGGAGAAGATAATCGTGATCGTGATGAAGGCCTATTGGAAGAAGTTGCTGCATAGCTGGCAGTTGCATGTCCTGTTTTTTCTCCCGCTGATGTATGTACTGATCTTCAAATATTATCCCATGTACGGCGCGCAGATCGCTTTTCGCGATTTTGTCGCATCGAAAGGGGTTATGGGCAGTGAGTGGGTGGGGCTGGAGCATTTTATTCGTTTTTTCCAGTCTTATGACTTCTGGCGTATATTGGGCAATACGCTGGAGCTTGCACTGTATCAGCTTGCTGTAGGCTTCCCCTTCCCCATTATTCTGGCTCTGAGCCTGAACTACGTGAGAAGCGGCAGATTCAAGCGCAGCGTGCAAATGATCACCTATGCGCCGCATTTCATCTCTGTAGTGGTCATGGTCGGCATCATTCTTCAGTTTCTTGACCCGCGGACCGGCATGATTAACAATGCTCTGGGGTTACTAGGCATGGAGCCGATTCACTTTATGGCCGATCCGGCATTGTTCAAGTCGATCTATGTCTGGTCGGATATTTGGCAGAATGTCGGATGGGGCTGTATCGTCTACTTGGCGGCGCTAGCCAGCATTAACCCCACGCTTCATGAAGCTGCGGTTGTGGATGGCGCCAGCATCGTACGGCGGATATGGCATGTAGATATTCCGGGCATCCTGCCCATAACGATTATATTGCTCATTCTGAACACCGGCAATTTGATGGATCTTGGCTTTGAGAAAGTCTTGTTAATGCAGAATCCTCTCAACCTGAGCGCGTCCGAGATTATTGATACGTACGTGTACAAGGTCGGATTGTCTTCTGCGGTTGTGAATTTCTCCTATGCGACAGCAATCGGTTTGTTCAAGTCGGTCATTAATCTAACACTGCTCGTTCTATTGAATCAAGCCGCCCGCAAGGTCGGACAAGAAAGCTTATGGTAGGAGGCGGGACAGGAATATGGAACAATCTCACCTGTTGAACTCGAGAGGCGACAAGGCCTTTCTTACTTTCAATAGCTTAATGCTATGGCTCATTCTGCTCGTCGTCCTGTATCCGCTTATTTATATCGTCAGTGCATCCTTCAGCAATCCGGAGGCTGTAGCCTCAGGCAGAGTATGGCTGTTCCCGGTTGACCCTACCTTGGACGGATACAAGGCTGTGTTCAAGCATGATATGATTCTGACGGGGTTCTCCAACTCCTTCTTCTATATGATAGTAGGAACGGTCTTCAATGTGCTGATGACGGTGCTGGCGGCGTATCCGTTGTCTCGGAGGGACTTCTTCGGGGGCAAGGTGTTGATGCTGCTGTTCGTCTTCACCATGATGTTCGATGGCGGATTGATTCCGCGCTACATTCTGGTGAAGGATCTGGAGTTGCTGAACACGCGATGGGCACTTATTATTCCGGTCGCATTGGGCGTGTGGCATGTTATTATTACTAGAACCTACTTCCGAGTGACGATATCGAACGAGCTGTTGGAAGCGGCCCGCATCGATGGCTGCAATGACTTCCGCTTCGTATGGCGAATCGTGCTGCCGCTGTCGGCACCGATATTGGCCGTTATCAGTCTGTTCTATGCGGTCGGGCACTGGAATCAATATTTTAACGCGCTGATCTTCCTGAAGGACCCCGGGCTCTATCCTCTGCAGCTCGTATTGAAGCAGATATTAGTGGAGAACGAGGTGGATATCAGTATGGTTGGCGACGTCGCCGATCTGGCGATGCGCGCGCAGCTTCGCGATCTGCTGAAGTATTCGCTTATTATAGTCGCCACTGTTCCTGTGCTGGCCATCTATCCTTTCGTGCAGAAGCACTTCGTGAAAGGGGTGATGATCGGCTCGTTGAAGGAGTAGTGTGCGTAGGCTGGACAAGCTGAATGACCAATTCGATGAACAAAGGGGAAGAGGACACGTGAAAAAAACGTCTTTCAAGCTTCTTGCTGTGCTGATGGTGCTGACGCTAATTGTAGCGGGCTGCGGATCGAAGAACGATGGCAATTCCGCAAGCCCTGGCTCTGGTTCCGGCAATAATAGTGCTGGGGAAGCGGGAGGAAAGGGTCAAGTTAAGAGCGGTATCAAACTTACGGAACCAGGCAATATGAAGGTGTCGGAGGAGAAAGTGACGCTGAAGGTGATGGTCGGCGCCAAAATTGAAGGCGATTACAATACGAACTGGTTCACGCAATGGCTGGAGGAGCAGACGAATGTTCATGTGGAGTGGGAAGTCGTGCCGAAGGACAGCATGGCAGAGAAGCTGAACCTGGCGCTGGCGAGCGGCGATTATCCCGATGTCATCATGAACATGAAGGTTAATCTGACGCAGCAGCAGCTATACGGAAGCCAAGGCATCTTCCTGCCGCTCAATGAGCTGATTGAGGAGCATGGCGTAGAGACGAAGAAGGCGCTGACCACTCTTGAGGATAAGGATCAATATTATTCGCTGGACGGGAATATCTATTCTCTGCCTAGCTTCAATGATTGCTATCATTGCAACCGGGATCAGAAGCTGTGGATCTATAAGCCTTGGCTGGATAAGTTGAATCTGGAGATGCCGCAGACGACGGATCAGCTGTATGAAGTGCTGAAGGCGTTCAAGGAGCAAGACCCGAACGGCAATGGCAAGGCGGATGAGATTCCATATGCAGGGGCGGTGAAGGATTGGCAGAGCAGTGTGCATAACTTCCTGATGAATGCATTCATCTTCACGGATACGAAGAACCAGTTCAAGTTCACTTACTTGAATGGCGATAAAGTGGATATTATTGTGAACAAGCCGGAGTTCAAGGAAGGGCTCGGCTATATGCGCAAGCTATATCAGGAAGGGCTTATTGCGCCTGAGACGTTCACGCAGAAGAGAGAGCAGCTGAGGCAACTGGGCGACGGCAAGGGCGATCCTATTCTGGGAGCTTTCCCGTCGGGCTGGATGGCTTCAGCCACCTATCTGAATGGCGAGAGCGGCCGTTGGCTGGAGTACGTCACCGTGCCGGCTCTGGAAGGACCAAGCGGGACAAGATATGCAGGCTTCGGCCCTTATGCCGGTATCATTCATGGCGACTTCATTATTACGGACAAGGCGAAGCATCCGGAAGTGGCATTGCGCTGGGGTGATAACTTCTTCCGAGAAGAAGTGATGCTAAGAGCATTGTACGGCAAGGAAGGGGAGAACTGGCGTTACGCGCAAGAAGGGGAGAAGGGCATTAACGGCGAGCCGGCCAAGTATGTCATTCTGGAGCGTTCCAAGCCGGAGGAGAATATCATTTGGGATCAGAGCATGCCGTCCGTTCGTACAGCGGAGTTCCGGCTAGGTGAAGGGATCACGGATCCAGAGACGAATCTGGAATATATTTTGTACCATGAGTCGAAGAACAATTACGATCCCTATGTGCCGGACAAATCGATGATTTTGCCGCCGCTCTTATTCAGCAAGGAGCAATCTTCGGAGCTGCTTGACTTGCAGACGACGCTGGATAGCTATATGGAAGAGATGATTGCGAAATTCATCATTGGCCAAGCCAACATTGAGGCCGAGTGGGATGCTTATCTGAAGACGCTGGACAATATGAAGCTTGAGCGTTATCTCGGTATTTTGCAGGAAGCGTACGATTCCCGTTATTAGTAGGATAGGAGAAGGGCGAGGGCATCCTTGTCCTTCTCTTCCATTCATCAGAGGCGGGAGTATTCTCACATGGAAGGCATGTATGTGGTAGAATGTAGGGAACCTTCATTATCTATACCATGACAGAGAGTTGGGATTGCGGCTTATGATATCTGACAAGACTACGATTCTACTGCGGTTTCTCATCCCTTATATGCTTATGATGCTGATTCCGCTAAGTATCGGCTTTTTTGTCTATCATAAAACGGTAGATGTGCTGGAAGATGAAGTGGTGGAGAAGAATATGGCTTTGCTGCAGCAGAGCAAGAAGGTGCTGGATGCACAACTGGAGGAAGTGGAGTTGTTCGCGCAAAATATGACGACGCATCCTAAGGTCGTGTCTTTTCAGTACGAGCGGGATGTATTCCATCGCGATCAAGTGTATAAAACATTGGAAATTAGGAAAGCGGTTTCAAGTGTTGTTCAGCAAAGCCGATTTATTGACGACTTCCTATTGTTGTTCAAAAATAGCGAGCTGGCCCTGACCGCGGACTCTACATATAAGTGGGCTGAATTGTATCCCGGATTTCTCCGTTACGGACAATATGATTACACGTCTTGGCGGCAATTGATGCTTGCTGACGAGGGAAGCCGCTATTTGCCGGCGGAGCGTGTGCATCTGGAAGGGAAGGCCATGAATAGGGTGACGTATCTGGCTCCGATCGGCGCGCCGATTGCCTTTAACGGCATGCTGGCTGTCATGATGGATAACCGTCACTTTACCGAATTGCTGCAAGGAATGGAGCTGTCGCAAGATGGCTGGGCGTATATTGCAGATCGGAATGGAACGGTCATTAGTTACTTGTCTGCCAGCGGCCAACCGCCAATGCCCCTTCAGCTGCAAGGAAGGGAGGGCGTCTTGGCTCCTGAGGATGGGGACGATAGCGGCCTGATCGTAACTTACACCACCTCGGATTATAACGATTGGGTGTACGTAGCCGCGCAGCCGTCCGATCTACTGTTCTCCAAGGTGCACTACATTCGCAATATCTCGCTCATTATTCTCGCCGCAATGGGGCTGATCGGGCTGTTGCTTGCTTCTGTCCTCGCTTATCGGAACAGCCGTCCGATTCGCAAGATAGCCCTCTCGATAATGGAGCTGCAGGGGAAGGCGACGCAGCCGATGAAGGATATTCACCATTTCATTCAACAAGCAGTGACCAGGCTCGCTCTCGATAACAGGAAGCTCCAGAATAAAGTGGAGGCGCAGATGCCGCTCTTGCGTGCCGCAATGTTCGAACGGCTGCTTAAGGGGGATTTCGCCAATCGCGACGAGCTGCAGATGATTATGCAGCATGCCGAGATGAACCCGCCGGAGAGCAACTATTATCTGATCGCGGTCATCGATATAAGAGGGGACTGGAATTCTCTCAGTCTGGAGCTGCTTCAGCAGCTGGATGTGCGCCGAATCGTATTGAAGGAATGGCTTGAGGATATTAGCGATTATTCCTGCTTGATTCACGATTTAAGTGAGGGCAAGCTTGCGGTCATGCTGTCCAGCTCCGAGAGCGATGAGCGTGCAGCCGTCGGCATAATCGAGCGGAAGCTAAGAGAGAAGGAGACCGCGTATTACGATCAATTCCATACTCAATTCGCCGTGGCGCTGGGTAGCTGCAGCCGGGATCTGATGCAGATGTCACGCTCTTATGAAGAAGCCTTGTTGGCACTGCACTATATGAGACCGAACGATATGCACTACATCGTCCGTCATGACGAGGTCCCCCGATCATCCTCCAGCTTCTATTATCCCGCCGAGCTGGAGACCCGGTTATCGAATCTGATCAGGGCGGGGGAGACGGCGGGAGTGGAGAAACTGCTGGAGGAGCTGTATGAAGAAAATTTTCGTCAGCGCCATCTGTCGCTTCAGATGTCGAAGCTGCTATTGTTCGAAGTATGCGGCAGTCTCATGAAGGTGCTGGATTATGTGTCGCTGAAATCGTCTGATCTTGCGGAGCAAGCCCAACAGCTGGTGGATCATATCGGCCATTCCAGTGAGAGCGAACCGCTATTCAGGCAGTTATCGCAATGGATGGCGGAAATTAGCTTGCAGATGGCGAAGCGGAAGCGCAGTCGGAATGAACAGCTGAAGCAAGAGATGCTGGAGCGGGTGAAGCGGAGCTACGGCGATGCCGGCCTGTCGCTGCTGTCGATGGCAGATGAGCTGCAGATGTCGGAGACGTATCTGTCCCAGTTCTTCAAAGAGCAGACGGGCGTTACGTTCAGCGAGTATGTGAATAATCTGCGCATGGAGCAAGCCCGAATGCTGCTGCGCGAGACGGACTTGCCTATCCATGAAGTGACGGAGCGTATCGGCTATCAATCCTCCAATACATTCTGCCGCGCATTCAAGCGGATTAACGGTGTGACCCCGACGAAGTACAGACAAGAAGAGAGAACGCAGCAGCCCTCCGGTCATGCGAGGGCTTAGTGTCGAGGATGGAGCCTGCAGCGTGAACGCTCCTTCTTATAAAAGAGAATGCAGGTCGTCAGCCATACGGCTGACAGGCGCTTCCGTTATTGCTGTAAGTCCATAAGCGTAGGTTGGCCGGGGCGTCTCCATGATCTGCTTGTCGATCAGCTGGGCTCCGTTGAGCTCATCCAGACGCATGGACAGCATGCGCGGCGTGATGGAGCCAAGTGCGGTACGAATGTCCTGGAACCGGTCATATTGCATATGCAGGGCGATTAGGACAGGCATATTCCAAGCTCTCGCAGACAATAGGCCATGTCCGATCTCGGTATCTGCATATCGCATTGCCTTCGCTGCCTCCCGGTATAACCGCCCCTTATCCGTAAGCTGATATTCAGGCAATAGAGGATGTCGGCGTTCATAGGGTGATAGATGCCTGAGCAAGCCTAGCGCATTAAGCTGCTTCAAGTTGCCGCTAAGCCGGGCTGGCGCAATCTGCAGCTGATTCTGCAGAGGGGTGAATCGTCCACCGCTGCTCTCCAGAGCGAGCAGGATCGGAATGACCCACCGGCCCGACAGCTCTTTCGACAAGGCAATGATCTGCCGTGCGTTGCTCAAAGCTCCGTTAATTGCTCCGATAACATGAACGAGTGTCCATCCGGATCAATGAACGTCGCCAGCTTCACGAAGTCCGGTATAACCTCGATATCCCCGATGAACGTAACGCCATCCTTCTTCAGCTTGTCCACGGCAAGCTCGATATTCTCCACATCGAATACGGTAGATGAAGTGGAAGGGACAACGGAATCTGCTTCTGAGAACCCGATCAAGCAATTCTCCGTATTTGTCTTCACCATCGTTATGCCGCTTTCCTGATCATGATAAAGCAGCTCGAAACCCAGTTTCTCTGTATAAAACGCCAAGGTGTGATCAATATTTTTGACACTGTACCATACGGTTACGCCTGGAACATACATGGTATCGCCCTCCTTTTATACCGTTATTATACTTAGTATAATTTCGGTAGTAAAGAGGGAGATGTAGTTCCATACAAAAAACCTCCCGCAATTGATCGCAAGGAGGCCGTATAGTTACCACTTATTATCCGGTTGAAACGGTCGCTCTTCGGTCTGCCTTCCGTCACAATCAACGACGGGCAAACGCAGCAGAGACACGGGTTTTTCATAAATGGCGCGCCCGATACGATTCGAACGTACGACCTGCAGTTTAGGAAACTGTCGCTCTATCCTGCTGAGCTACGGGCGCGCGTACTTCACATTTTACCACGGCTGGATGAGGGGCGCAACTTGCAATTGCTGCTGTCTGTTCACATCGACTGAGCGGCATAAGTTAAAACATTTAAATTAGATTGAGATATTCTGGAATTGGTATATAATATAGTAGTTGTGACCTATTGGATTGTGAATATGGGTAATATTTAGTAGATAACGATAGATATATCCCATATTATAGGCTTTATTTTGTTGTGTCTTGTCATTTTATTGTATTCAAAACGAAGGAATAGTAGAAAGGATGTGAAAAAAGAGTATTCAGCAATAGGGCTAGAACAACTTAGTTACATACTGCCAGGAGGCGAAAACGACAAATGTCTAAACAGTCAAAAAGATGGATTTGTACATGGCTCGCTGTCATCATGTCATTGTCATTATGGAGTGCAGCAGGAGCAGCAAAGAGCTTAGAGATTGACGATATTAGCGGTCATTGGGCTGAGGATAGCTTGCGGAAGTGGATTGATGATGGGTTGTTGCGTGGCTATGGTGAAGGAAGTTATAAACCGGATCGTGAAGTAACGAGAGTGGAATTGGTAGCCTTGATGAATCGTGCATTCGGATTGGATGATAAAGGCGAGTTAACATTCTCGGATGTCGACGAGAGCAGCTGGAAATACGAACAGATTGCCGTTGCTGTGGAAGCTGGCTATGTGAAAGGTTATACCGATGGTACCTTCCGACCAGATCAAGCGGTAACTCGGGAACAAGCTGCATGGATGGTCTCAGGCTTGCTGGAGCTTGAGAATGCTTCATTGGAGGCACTCGATCAATTCCACGATTCATCGAATATATCCGAAGCGGGGAAACCAGCTGTAGCTGCTCTTGTAGCGGAGAGCATTATGAAAGGCAAACCGGACGGAAGATTCGATCCGACGGGAGAACTGACTAGAGCGCAAGGCGTAACACTGCTCGAAGCGGCCATCTCGTTCGCTAATCCGCTTACCGTATATGAAGAGGCCGGTGTGTACGGACCTTCTGAGGGGATGACCATCATACCCGGTGACGTTGTCGTGTCGGCAGCCGGTGTCACACTGCGGAATGTGACCATTGAAGGCAACCTGACCATTGCAGAATCGGTGGGCGAAGGCGATGTCTACTTTAAGGGAGTAACCGTGAAAGGCGATACGATCGTACAAGGCGGGGGAGCCAACTCCATCCACTTCGAAGACTCCGTCCTTGTGAGAGTAGCTGTAGACAAGAGAGACGGCTCGGTTCGGGTCGTCGTCGTCGGAGCTTCGTCCATTCAGTATGTAAAAGTGAATTCCCCTGTGAAGCTCGAAGAGTCGGGCGTAACGGATAGTGGATTCGCCAACGTGGAGATAGCCGAGTCGCTGCCTTCTGGTTCGAAGGTGGATCTGGTCGGTCAATTCGAAAGTGTGGAAGTATTCGCCTCAGACATTAAAGTCAGCGTACCAAGCGGTTCGATTAATGAGTTAACAGTACAAGAAGGCGCGGAAGATACGGAAATCACGCTGGATAAGCAAGCTACTATCATGAAGCTGGTGTTAGAAGCAGTAGCTAGCCTGCTTGGACAAGGCAAGATCGAAGAGGCGGCTGTCAACGAAAAAGCGGCCGGTTCCAAGTTCGAAACAAATCCGGACAAGACAGAAGGAGCGGGCGCCGATAAAGCTACATCGGCACCAACGGTTGTTCCACCTGGGCCAGTAGCAACTCCTAACCCCACTCCCACGCCAAACCCGACACCGTCGCTAGAGCCAACACCGACACCAGAACCAACTCCAACACCGCCAGCGTGCGAAGGAGTGGACTGTACAATCGCATCACTTGAAGGCTTGTCCATTGGCGGCGGCTTTACGTTGAACCAACTGGATGGCAATTACTATACAACGGGAGAAACGGGCTTCGATTCAGATGTATTCGCATACAGCGTTGTGACCGACCGTGACATGGAGAGTGTAACAGTACCTGTAACGGTGTCGCAATCTACCTATACGACAAGCAATTACAATATATGGACAGGATCGTATGAACATGTCGGTTCAGGGATTGTGACGGACGAGCCCATTCAGCTCACGATTAACGCTATGGAAGACACGCGCATATCCGTGTATGTAAATAGCGGAGATCAATTACGATCGAAGCGGTATGATATCTTTGTTCAATATCCGCGTACCATACAGGAAGGTTTTACTATAGACCGTAACAGTTCCTATCAACACTCCGATGGGACTTGGGGATATAGCTACTCATTAATCGGTCATACCGTTAATGGGGAGAGAGTGCGTGATAACGATACGATACAGATCTTTGCAACTAATACCGATATAGATCCGTTCCAGGAATGCGGTTACGCTTATTGTCATATTCCAGTCGAAAAATTGCAATCCAATACAGGTGAGTGGTATGTAAAAGTATGGAGAGACGGACAATTGTTAGCTGAAGGGGAGTACCCATACAATATTACTCCCATTCCATTGCTATCCGGCGACTTCGGTATTGAGACAGTGATGATGAGTAAGCAGCAGTTGATCGATCAATTTTTGGAGCACCACTCTAGCCGTCCGTATAGTCATGGCTATATTCGGAATGTTGATGCGAACAAGCTTTTAGAACAGCTTCCAAATGCCAAATTTATAGCTAGCAGCCATGAACACATTCATATGCCACGCAGCACATGGCCGGATGCTCTAGTGTTAGATGATGTTAAACAAAATACAGGACCGGCTGGTTATTCATCAAGAGGAACCCTTCACAGGGCAAATCGACTAAACGAACATTCAACAGGTAAGCAGCAATTCGATGGGGCATTCTATCTTCAATCGGATAGCACTGATATTGCAAAGACGGTAGATGACAAATTCATCTATACGGTCTTCTACGATGAAAACCTTGAGCCGATCGGCTATATTGTCGAAGCAGTTGTATTCGATGAAAATCATGTTGCGGACGGTTACACGCCAACGAATCATTGGAACCCGCAGCAGCCATAATGGAACTTAGACAGAGCAATTGGCATGAATAGAGCAAGGGGGTGTCCCAAGGTCTTATGACCCGGGTCACCCCCTTGCTTGTAGTAGACGAACGGGCTATGGAGCGTCCTGCCTGACGCGCTTACCCGAGCGAGTAATGGAAGCCTCGACGAGCACCTGCATGGCGTCGACGCTGCACTCCGCGCTGGCTGAGCTCAGCTTAATACAGGACAGCTCCGTGCAGGCAAGAATGACGCAACGGCAATCATGATCTGTCACTAGTTCGCCGATGAGTGCTTCCAGTTCTTCCGGCGAGAAGTCCTGATTGCTCTTCACATTCGTATAGATGATGTCCATGACCCGGGCCTGCATCGTCTCATCTGGGGTATACAGCTCCATGCCGTATTGCTTGCAGCCAGTGGCATAGATGCCGCTCTGAACAGTGCCGCTCGTCGCCAACAGGCCGATTCTGATGCCGGAGCCATACTTCTCGTAGATGAGACGCAGCGTCTCGTCCACCATGTTGATAATCGGTACGACCGTCATCGCCTGCATGTCTTCATAGAAGTAATGCGATGTATTGCATGGAATGGCGATATGGGCAGCCCCCGCTTGCTCCAGCAGCTTCAGATCCTTCGCCACCGCCTCCAGGAACTGCTCCGGCCTGCCTCCCAGAATAACGCTCGTGCGATCAGGGATTGTCGCATGGTTCAGAATGATCATATTAATATGCTCTTGATCCTTCTCGGCCGCAGTGCAGGTTATAACCTTGTCGAAGAATACTGCAGTAGCCTTCGGTCCCATCCCTCCAATTACGCCTAAGCTCTTATGTTCCATCGTTCAACCTACTTTATAGATATAGTATCGATTAAATTTAGCGTCTTCCGCTCATGATTTCATTGACGATCTCCGCTTCATTGAAGGGCACCTCAGTCTTGCCGATCACTTGCGTCGTTTCATGTCCCTTGCCAGCAATAAGAATGACATCATCCTTGCGGCTAATATCAATAGCATGCTCAATCGCTTCCCTACGATCGACAATGCCGCAATAGGTGCCGCCTGCCGCTTCGATAGCTGCGGATACCTCGGCAATAATCGCATCGGGATCTTGATCCTTTGGATTGTCGGATGTGACGACGGCAATGTCGGAATAATCCGCCGCTACCTTGGCCATCGCCTGCCGCTTGCCGCTGCCCTCGTCTCCTGGCGCAGCATAGACGCCGAAGACAAGGATGAGTCTTCCCTTCGTGTATGGCCGGAGCGTAGTCAAGGCTTTCTCCAGACTATCCTCCGTGTGCGCGAAGTCGACGATGATCTTGCGTTCCTCATCCCGGTAGACGACCTCCAACCGCCCTCTAATGCTCTCGACGGCTCTAATGCCTGCCGCAATGTGGTCCACAGCAATGCCATGCGCATATGCCCAGGCGACAGCTGCCAGACTGTTATAGACATATATGCTGCCTGGCAGATTCACCTGAATGGTGATGCTGCCGGTTGGGGTATGCACCGCATACGTCGTATAGTCCTCGTAGTAGCGTATATCCGAAGCCGTAATGTCCGCCTTCTGCTCGATGCCGTAGGTGACTAGCTTCGTATCTCTGTCCCGCAGCCGCTCAATTAAGCGGCGTCCGAAGAGGTCGTCGCTATTGACGACATTGAAGCGGGAGGTGAGGTCGAACAGGCTGGCCTTCGCCTCGAAGTATTCCTCCATCGTGCGGTGAAGCTCCAGATGATCCGGCGTCAGATTGGTGAAGATGCCGGCGCTGAAGCGAGAGGCTGCGGCGCGCTTCAGGCTGAGCGCGTGGGACGATACCTCCATGACGCAGTAATCGACACCGGAGCCCGCCATATCGGCGAACATATGCTGAAGATGCAGCGATTCCGGAGTGGTAGGCGTCGTCGACTTCGTCTTCAGCGTCTGTGTTCCAATCATGGCGCCGATGGTGCCGATGACGCCGACTCTGCGCCCTGCCGCTTCCAGAATGGATTTGACGAAGTATGTCGTCGATGTCTTCCCGTTCGTACCGGTTATACCGATCAGGTCAAGGTTGTTCGTAGGGTGTCCGTAGTAGGAGGCTGCCGCCATCGCCATCGCCTCGCGCGTATCGTCGACTTTCAATATCGTGACAGGTCCTTCCACCTTGACATCTTTCTCTACCAGGACAGCGGCAGCGCCAAGCGCTATCGCTTTGGCAATAAATTGATGACCGTCCACTTTGAAGCCGCTTATGGCGACAAATAGCCCGTTCTTCTCTACTTCTCTGGAGTCGAAGGCGATAGAGGATATGTCTATATTCGTATCCCCTTGCAAGACAGTATAGTTGATTTCGGCCAGCATGGAAGTTAGAAGCATACCATCAACTCCGTTTTTACGCATAGTGAGTTACTTTCTTAACAGCTTCCTGACAAATTTGCCGCCGATCATGGAGACGTAGGCCATACCCGGCTTGGGGTCCGACCATTCCCATATAGCGGCCGTCTTCGGTCTGAACAGGGAGCGGAACACTTGACCTGCCGTCAATTGCTTGGTCTTGATATAGTCACGAATGGCAAGCATGTCTTCATAGAAGTACCAGAATGCGCGACCGGTCGTATGGGTGAAGGACATCGGCTTCAGAGGCGAGCCGGTCAGCTCCCGGTACGTAATATAAGGCATATTAAGCCCCACTTCATAGAGCATATAGTTGAAATTGGTCATACGCACATTGACTTCAATCAGATAGAATTGTCCGGTGTCGGCGTCCTTCTTGAATTCGATCTCGGCGAAGCCCTTCCAGCCCATCTTCTCCAGAAATGTGCCGCCAATGTCATATAGCTCGGGCACATGCTTCTGAACAGTGAAGACAGATGCTCCAAAGTTGATTGGATATTGGCGGAACTTCTGGCAGGTCGTCCAGTGAGTCACCTTGGCGTCCTGATTCAAATAAGCGTCGAACGTATACATATGATCGTCGAAGCCGGGAATGATGCGTTGCACTATGACCTCGAGATCAGCTTGTGCCGCCTTCTCCAGCGCCTCTAGCAGCTCCTTCCGGTTGTGTACCTTGAACAGCTTGCGTCTGAACTTGGCGACAAATGAAGGAGAGTCCGTCGGTTTCACGACACAGGGATATTGAATAATTTCATCAATCCGGTTCAGGAAGTTGTCTTCGTGAATTCTGACCGTCTCAGGCACGTTTACGCCGTTCTCCTCGGCTAGACGGTGTAGTATTTCCTTGTTCATCATTTTCGTATAGAGACCTTGCTCCGTCTGCGGGATGAGATAATATTGCCTTAGTTCCTCCAAGTACTCATCGATGACCTCGACATAGGAGTCATGGCAAGGGAAGAGCACCGGAGGGGCGCTTTGCTTCCGGGCATAATCCTTCAGGAATGTGATGAAGGCAGATTTCTCGTCGCGGTAATGGGGAGCGATCAGGCGCTCTGACGTATATTTTGACAGTGCTCCGTATGCTCCTTCATGAGAATAATCCACAGCAACTGTATGTATCCCTTGCTTGCCCAGACAGCGAATGACACTTAGTCCGATATAATAATTGCATCCTAGAATAACAGCCTTGTTGTTCACAATCAATCATCCCGCATTCCATAAATGTGTATGAAGTCATTGTACTTCATCACTACTTATATTACAATTGCGCGTTCCGGCTACAATCGGTCATGGGGAAGTCATTCGGTAGCCCATTCGGTAATGGGAATATGGGTCTGAAACATTTTTCCTAAACATGTCGAAATATGCCTGAAAATAGTAGGCGTTTGTCGACAAATTTTTACAAACTCCTCTGGAGATGAGGAGTATAATGATACCATTACCACATGATGACTAGAAGGAGCGTGCCTCGAAGCGAGCTATGGATAAAAAAAACTTGCTTAGACAACTGCATTCGCTTCGGAAGAAGCTGCATGAGATTGCCGAGGCAAGAGGCAGCCTGACGGATCCGGCCGTACTCGCTATAAGCGAAGAGGCGGACCAGTTAATTGTAGCGCTTCAGCAAATCCAACGAGAGGAAATCGCAGTCTCTTCGATGAAACGTGAAGAGAATACATGATTTATTGGCGTTCTCGCAGTCGACGAAAGAATCGGGTAAGCAGCATGGCGCATTCCGGCTGCAGGATACCGCTTGTGAGCTCCGTTTCGTGGTTGAAACGGGGCTCTTGTAATAAGTTCATAAGCGTACCTGCACACCCTGCCTTAGGATCTGTCGTGCCGTAGACGACACGCTTGACACGGGCTTGCACAATTGCTCCCGCACACATGGGACAAGGCTCCAGCGTGACATAAAGCGTGCAGTCGCTTAGCCTCCATGCTCCGATTGTCTCGCAGGCATTGCGAATGGCGACAAGCTCTGCGTGCCCGGTAGGATCCTGTTTCGATTCTCTTACATTGTAGCCACGGCCGATGATCTCATGATTCCGAATGATAACGGCACCGATGGGTACCTCTCCTATTTTCTCGGCTTTCTCGGCTTCGGCAATCGCTTCTAGCATCCATTCGCGATCTGTCTGCTCTCTTAACATATGTAATCACTCCTTAACTGCCCTTGGGTATTCAATTTATACAACGAACAAATATTCTAATGTTAACAGGCGGTGTATAACTCTGTGGACAACTAATTATTTGTTCACAGAGTTATACACAATTCATCCACTACTGTGAATGAGAACTGTTAGTTTTGTGTGCAAGATGTGTATAAGAACGTATAGATTGTACTTCAGCACCGATCATCTTGAAGAAGGATGTGTCGCTCTTTGTCCATTAAAACCAAGCTTTCTGTCGCCATTTCCTTTATGCTGCTGGCTGTAGTCATTGTATACCACTTGCTGAGCGAATATTCAATGGTGAGGGAAGTACAAGGCATGCTGCTTCGGTCAATGGAGAACACATCCAGACATGCTGCCATCACGATACATGAACATGAATCGCAAGCGTTAGACCGCTCTGATGATGCGTTATCTACAGACAACATATTTGATCGATTAAAGTCCATTAATCCGTATATTGAAGAGATCACGGTCTTCCGAGTGGGTGCGGAGGAGGTTGCTTATGGCACATATGCTTACTCTGATGCTAACAACGATTACCGATTTCTGCAAGAGGCGACAAAGGGTAACGCGGGGCTGCAGCAATTCAAGTTGAACGGGAACAGTTATTATAGAAGCTATTATAGGAGTGAACAATTACAGGACTATATTATCAGTATCGTATATGAGCGCGGAAGAACATTGGAACTGATGGGCATTCAGCGCAATAATATGTTATATTACACATTGATTTTCATCGCTATTTTACCGCTGTTTACGTATTGGCTGGTCAGTGTGATGATCCGTCCGCTCAAGGATATTTTATGGAAAGTGAATGAAGTGTCTTCTGTTCGATTTCATAAGCCAATTCTAATCAAGCGCAAAGACGAATTCGGGCTTCTAGCACTGAAGATTAACGCCATGTCGCAAAATTTGAGTATTTATATGAGTAAGCTGCGCAAAGCGTTCGAAGAAAATCGGCGAATGAAAGAGCATCTGGAATCCTTCATTAATCATTCAAACGACGCCATCCATCTGATGGATTTGGAGGGGAAGGTCGTACAAGTTAATCGCGCTTTCGAGCACTTATTCGGCTATGAGGAAGCCGAGGTGCTGGGAAGAAGATACCCTACCGTACCGGAGACGCACCGGATGGAGAAATGCCAGATGATCGGCTTGCTGCTGGCAGGGAAGAAGCTGCCCGCCCAAGAGACGGTGCGCATTACCAAGTCCGGCGAGCCGATTCCCGTCAGCGTAACGGTATCGCCTATTCGCGACGGGGATGGCACGATTCGCGCCTTTGCCAGCATCTGTAGAGATATGCGCAGCCGCAATAAGATGGAGGAATTACTGCGCCGTTCAGAGAAGCTTACGACAGTTGGACAGCTCGCAGCAGGTGTAGCGCATGAAATACGTAATCCGCTAACGACGCTGAGGGGCTTCCTGCAATTACAGAAGCAGAGTGGCAGCTTGAATCTGTCTCATGTCAATCTCATGCTGTCCGAACTGGATCGCATCAATCTGATCGTGGGCGAATTCCTTATCTTGGCGAAGCCGCAAGCGACCAAGTTCGTGACCAAGGATGTTCGCGATATAATGAAGGACGTGCTGCTATTCTTGGACAGCGAAGCCCATCTGCATAATATCGAGTTCCGTACGATACTGACGCAGGAGGAATGTCTGATCTCCTGCGAAGAGAATCAGATGAAGCAGGTATTCATCAACCTGCTCAAGAATGCGATCGAAGCGATGCCGGGCGGCGGCCCCGTCCATATCTCCATCCAGAGGAAGAGCGCGAGCATTGCCATCTCCATTACGGATGAAGGCATTGGCATTCCCGAAGAGATGATATCTCAAATAGGAGATCCCTTCTTCACGGCGAAGGAGAAAGGGACTGGCCTTGGTATCATGGTCAGCCAACGCATTATTAACAGCCATCAAGGCACTCTGGAGCTGCAGAGCCAGGTGAGCGTGGGGACATCCGTCAAGCTTACGTTGCCGGCTTTGACAGACGGAGCATGAACGGTATACTGGTAACAGGATGTAATTGGTGATTATAAGTAAGCCATGCAGCGAGGTGACAACAGTGCGGATCAATAAATTCATTAGCGAGACGGGGTTCTGCTCCCGTCGCGAAGCGGACAAGCTGGTTGAGAGCGGGCGCGTTACGATTAACGGACAGAAGGCTCTGCTTGGCAGCCAGGCGGAGCATGGCGACGACGTCCAGATCGATGGACGTCGTATCGGGGAGCGCAGGAGCGCTGTCTATATTGCCTTGAACAAGCCTGTAGGCATTACAAGCACGACGGAGCAGCATGTGCATGGGAATATCGTGGAATTCGTCGGGCACAAGGAGCGCGTATTCCCCATTGGACGGCTTGACAAAGATTCGGAAGGACTCATCCTGTTGACGAACGACGGCGATGTCGTTAACCCGATCTTGCGATCGGAAGGCAAGCACGAGAAGGAGTATATCGTGACGGTAGACAAGCCTGTGACTGCCGCCTTCCTGAAGGGAATGACGGAAGGCGTGCATATATTGGGCAGCATGACCTTGCCATGCAAGGTCACGCGGATCGGGGATCGCGTGTTCCGCATTGTTCTGACGGAAGGACGTAATCGTCAGATCAGAAGAATGTGCGAGGCATTCGGCTTCCATGTCCGGCGCCTTCGGCGTATCCGAATTATGAATATCCATCTGGGGGATCTTCCGAGAGGGCAGTGGCGCGATCTAACGGAGGATGAGAAGCGGGAGTTGTTCGGCCTGCTAGACTACAAGCCCGCCCCATAACAGAATAACCATCTTCCCCAAAAGAAGAAAGAAGCCTCCAAAACCACTATTAAAGTGGCGCTGGAGGCTTCTGTGTGGCTTGGCCTTCCCATCTATGGCTTCTTCACTTGAAGATTCTGAGGGTTGGTCTTGTCAATAAAGGTATGAATGATGGATACTTCGACGCGTCTGTTCTTCGCCTTGCCCTCTTCTGTCTCGTTATCCGCAATGGGATGATATTCCCCGTACCCGATCGCGCTGAAGCGCTCTGGCTCCAGACTGTCATTCTTCAGCAGAATATCAAGGAAGCGCACGGCCCGCATCGTGCTTAAATCCCAGTTGGAACGGAATTGCGCATTATTGATCGGCCTGTCGTCTGTATGACCGGCAATGATGACGTCATAGTCCGGATACTGCTCCAGCAGCTTGGAGATGGCGATGGCCAGCTCCGTTCCTTCCGTGTTGACTGTCGCTTGGGCGGGAGCGAACAAGGCACTGTCGCTTATCGTAATGAGCAGTTGGGACATATTCAGCTCGGTCTCCAGGGTGGAATCCAACCCGTTCTCGTTAATATAGGCATCCATTTCTTCCTTCAATTCGTTCAGCTCGGCTTGTTCCTGGACAATGAGCTCTTCTTCGCTCAATTCGGACTGTTGGCTGCTGTCTTCTTTATCCTCTTTCTTGTCATCCCTCTCCGTGTCATCGCCCTTCCGAATAACCGAAGGCATGTCCAGCACGCCGCTTCCGTTGTTAAGCGCGAAGTTGAAGGCGCGGGACATATCCTCGAATTTCTTCACATCTACGGAGTTCATGGAATACAGGACGATGAACAAGGCAAGCAGCAAGGTAAGAATGTCCGCATATGGAATCAGCCAGGACTCATCGATATGCTCTTCATGGTCCTGATGCTTACGCTTCCTGCTCATCGGCCCCTTCCTCCTTCTCCGCCATCTTCTTCCTCTCGGTTGGGGTCAGGAAGACGGACAGCTTCTGATTGATGGCGATTGTAGATACGCCGGATTGAATGGACAGCAGTCCTTCAAGCATCATGAGACGAATCTGAATTTCCTGCTTTGATTTGCGTTTCAGCTTATTGGCAAGCGGATGCCACAGGACATATCCTGTGAATATACCCAGCAAGGTAGCAACGAACGCGGCCGCAATGGACTTGGCCAGATGCTCCATATCGCTCATATCGGCCAGAGCTGCGATCAAGCCGACAACGGCGCCAAGAACCCCGAGCGTCGGCGCATATGTGCCGGCTTGCGTGAAGATAAGGGCCCCCGCCTTATGGCGTTCCTCTGTAGCGGCGATGTCTTCCAGCAGCACATCGCGCACCAGATCCTGATCGTTGCCGTCAATAATCATGCGCATGCCGTTGCGCAGGAAGGAATCTTCAATTTCATCGACCCGAGCCTCAAGCGCCAGCAAGCCTTCGCGGCGAGTGATGGAAGCCCACTCCATGAAGCGGGTAATCAGCTCTTCACGGGAAGCCAGTGGCTGTTCGGTGGTGGCGATTTTGAACAGCTTACCGACTTTCGCCAGCTCTGACATAGGGAATGCAATCATAACGGCTGCGACGGTGCCGAGAATAATGATCAAGAATGCTGCGGGATTGAATAAAGCGGACAGCTTTGCCCCTTTTAAAACCATTCCGCCAAGTACGGCTACGAATCCAAGAATGAGTCCAATAATAGTTGAGTTTTTCATCATACACCCCGTCCAGTACGTTTTCGACATTTCTCTACTTTTATTTATATCGTCAAAAGGGTATTCTGAAGTTATAGCAAAGAAGAAGCTGTGGCAAATTTGCCGCACTTTCGAAGGGAGCGAGCACATATGGGAGTCAGACATGCGAGAGAATATGCGGATATCTTAAAGGAGCTGACAGAAGCGGTCGGCAAGATTGAACGGGGCTATTCCTTCTTCGAGATGGAACAGGAGGAGTGGACTGCATTGCCTCAGGGAGAGCGCGGTGAAGTGATGGAAGCGCTAGCGGATGATGTGTTCTACGGGCTTGGCGAGACACCGGTTATCGAAGTTGGCGATGGCGTCATTACCTATAACAACAAGCACCATATTATCGAAGTGTCGCAAGGGGACAACGTTATCCAGATCGTCAGGCTCATTTAAAACTGGAAGGAAGCGGCTGTTTTTGTAAGGGGCGGAATTCACTGCGAATCCGCCCCTTATTTGTATAGAGACGCAAAGCGATATCGTTTATAATGAATGGAACGCATGGAAACGCTTTCTTGCTATTGCGAACAGGGGGATTGTCATGAGGAAAAAACACTTCTTCATAAAATTGCTGGTGGCTTATCTTGTCATCATCGTTTTGTATACATTAATTGCGGCAGGCGTCTTCCTATATAAAAACACGGAAATCGTCGGTCTGGAGCTGAAAACCAAGCAGGAAAGCTTCTTGCTTGGGATGGCGGAACTGTTGGATAATCGCTTCAAAATTGCTCAAAGCCTCATTCATCAGCTGCAGGTCAGTCAGGCGGTCAAAAGCTATGTCCAAAATGACCGGCATAATTACTACAATATTACGACGGTGTATAAAGAGCTGGAGAAATTAAACTCTACCTTCTACGACCTGGGCATTCGCATCGACCTGACAAGGGCGGGAGACAGTCTGGTCATCAAGCCGGAGAATACGATCAGCAGATATTATTACGATCAAGAGATGGCCTTTCAGAATGCCAGGGAAATTGCCATTCCTTATAAAAACCGGTACAGCGGTCTTAATCAAGATATAACAGCCTATATCAAGGAAAGCGGCGATGAAAACGGATTTCTGATGACCTTTGTCACCCGGACGCCGCAATATACAGGACCGGACCTGATCTTCTTCACTTCATTCTACGGAAGCTTTATCATGCCCGGATTGACCAAGGAAAGCCAAGAAGCTTTCTACATCGTTAATCCGGAAGGAGCGGTGTTATCTGCCTCGACACTGCAGGAAGAGTATCCTTCGCTAGGAGAGACGATAGCACACTATGACCTCCCGATAGCGGAAAGCTTCATGACGGCAGAGCATGACGGGCTGCAGCTACATATAGCGAACTCTGCGATATTGCCGGGATGGAAATATGGATATGCCGTGCCGAAGCGTTCCTTCTTCGCCGATCTGCAGCCTCAGCTCATTGGCATTGGAGCGGCTACCTTCATCTGCATGTTGCTCGGCATGCTTGCCGCCTATATGCTGAGCCGCACGATGTATCGTCCCATTGGACGCGTCGTGGCGATGTTCAATGGCTTCGACAACAACGAAGGGCTGGATGAGATGGCATTCATTAGCCGGACGGCGGTGAAGATCCGCAGAGCTAATGAACAATTGAAATCGATGATGCTGAAGGAACGGGCGCCGCTGAAGGATATGTTCCTGCGCGACATGCTGCATGGCTTGCTGACAGGGGAACAGATAGAGGCAAGGATGAACAAGCTGCAGATGCAACTGTCGGGGGGACCTTGGACGGTCGTTGTGCTGGAAATGTCTAATTATGCGGAGCTTAATGCGATCTATTCGCGTAGCTCGCTGCTGGACAAGAAGTCTCAACTGATACACATCATGGATGAGCAGTTAGGCAGAAGCAGGATTTGCCAGCTCGTGGCGCTCGACTTTAAACGGTTCGCTGTACTGCTTCATGAGTCATGCACGGATACCGTCAAGAAGGAAGTGCAGCATGCGCTCATACACATGGAAGCCAAGGTCGAGAGTCCGTATACGATCGGGATAACGGCGGGCGTGGGGGCCCCCGCACAAGCGCTCGAGGAGACCGGACAGTCTTATATAAGCGCAGTGCGAGCGCTGGAGTATCGATCATTTCTGGACAAGCGAACGGTTGTCGCTTATTCCGATGTAGACACTGCGCCGCGCGGCCAGTATTATTATCCGCTCGATATCGAGCGTGATCTGATCAGCAGCGTACAACAAGGGAAGCGGGAAGAGGTCGCGGCCATATTGGAGCGCTTGTTCGACATTAACTTCCAGCAGCGGGTTCCCCAGCAGCAATCGCTTCAACGATTCAGCCTGGCGGTACATGCGACGATAGAACGGATACTGCAGCTCTCTAATCTGCAAGACATGCAATGGGAAGATATGGAGTTGGATAAGATTCATCCGGAATCGCAGCAATTGTGGCAGCAAAATATTCGGAACCGATTTCATCGTCTGCTTGATGAGATCAACAGGGAGCGAGAAGGTGCCGACAGCGATCTGGTAGAGAGATTACTGCAATATATTCATGAACACTATCATGAAGATCTTTCATTGACCGACTTGTCGAGCCAGCATCATTTCTCGCCAGGTTACATCAGCACGGTGTTCAAGCAGTATACGCGACAGAATTTCAAGGATTATCTGAATCAGTATCGCGTTCGCAAGGCGAAGGAAATAATGGGAAGCGAACAAGTGAAAATCGCGGATGTGGCGCTTAGAGTCGGCTGCAACAATACGAATACATTTATCCGTATCTTCCGCAAGTACGTAGGGCAGTCTCCGGGGCAATACGCAAAGCAGCAAAACTAAAGAAACAGCAGTAAATAATAGTAAAGAGGGGGACGAATATGGGAAAGGAAACGTACTTGGACGTGATGGAGCGTGTAATTAAAGCTTATACGAATCAACAGCTCATTCTGAGGAAGAGACGGAACGGAGACTATCTCGATATTCAGTCTTACGCTAGATTGACATGCGTGCTGGCTTGTCTCATTGACGGAGGACGAATGGCGAACCGGCAAGAGCTGTGGGAAGGCATGATGACGGCATGCTGCAGGGAGCTTCCGCAGGTGTCCGGCAGCATCGAATCCGACTTTGCGGTGAAAGATATTATGATGGCCTATACCGTGATGAAGAATCGAGTAAAGCAAGCACGATTGGAAGAGTGGCGACGGGACTTGATCGCGATGGATCCATTCAAGCAGTATCAGTATGTGATCGGGAAGTTGCAGGATGAGTCCAAGCTGCACAACATTAACATATACAGCATGGCGGGCGAATATTTACGGGAACGGGAAGGCATGACGGATACGGAAGCTTATTTCGCCGAGCATTGGCCGATTCAATTGAAGCGATTCGACAAGAATGGCATGTATAGGGATCCCGGCTGTCCCATGCTGTATGATGTAACGACACGTTGTCAGATTATGCTGATGCTTCACTATGGTTACCGCGGATCATTCTATGAAGTGCTGGATCGACATCTGCGTAAGGCTGGCCAGATTGGTCTCTACATGCAATCCGCCACCTTCGAAGGACCCTACGGGGGCCGTAGCAATCAGTACCTGTTCCATGAGGCGCTGATGACCGCATGCGGCGAATTCGAAGCGAGGAGATATGAGGAAGAGGGCAATCCGGAGCTGGCCGGTATGCACAAGAGAAGCGCCAAGCTTGCCCTGGAATCCGTACAGCGCTGGATGGATGCCGATCCGCCGCATCATATCAGGAACGGATACAGCGTTGACAGCGGGTGGGGAACCGAAGGGTACGGTTATTATGACAAGTATATGATCACAATGGGCTCTTTCCTGGCGCTGGCCTATCTGTTCGCTTCCGATTCTGCCGTACCCGAGAGGCCTTGTCCGGCAGAGACAGGGGGATATGTCGCGCAGACTTCCCCCTACTTCCATAAATTATTCGCAAGCGCCGGAGGCTACTCCTTGCAGATCGACACGAACGGAGACCCGCAATACGATGCGACGGGCCTGGGCCGCATACATCGTTATGGAGTACCATCGGAGCTATGCTTATCCGTGCCATTATCGTCAGGAGACGGTTACAAGGTGGGAGAGGGTGTCGGACGTCTGCAAGGCTGTCTGTCTCCAGGCTGGCAGAAGCCGTCCGGCGAAGTGCAATATTTGAGCCAACTGGGCGAAGGGTTGAGGAACGAACTGCAGGTATTGCGGGAGGAGCAGGATGATGTCGCCTTTCAGGTGACGTACAGCGGTTCTTGCATGGAGGGCTGCGAGGCGGTCAGGCTCGTGTATCATGTGGGTCCGAAAGGCGTTACAATCGATACGGAACTGATTCATCCAACTACGCAAGCCGTATATACATCTGTGCCGCTCCTAGTTACCAATGGACAGGATACCGCTACAATCGACTGCGAGCCGGGGCTCGTTCGGGTGCGACTTGGCGACAGTCTCTATCAAGCCAGCTTTAATGGTGAGATCGTCATCAGTGAAGAGGCGTACGGCAATCGCAACGGCGAGTATAAGCTGGCTCAAGTGAGGACAGAGGAGATGAGCACATCAATGGTCATTAAGCTATTGAAGGCGTAATGCCAGGCTATGTTTCAAGGTATTTGAACCAGATTGTGAAAAGGAGCTCCTGCATCATACGTTGCAGGAGCCCCTTCATATGTGGCAGTCTACTCGTTCTGCCAGTTATGCATCAGATAATAGCCCGATGCTTGCAATACGCGCATGGCATCTGCGTTGATCAAATCTGTGTTCTCGGTGTCGGTTAGGTGCTTCAACAATTGCCTTAGATGATGCTGCGCTTGTTCGTCATGGCCTTTCATCTGGTGGTGTACAGCCGCCTTTAACGCATTCGCCAGCTTCTTCGTCAGAGGGTGCAGCAGCTGGTCGGATGCCGCGTATTCGTTGATGCGGTCCTGAAGGAACACAGCATTCACCTGATCCGCGCTAAGCGTATAAGACATACGGATATTGTCGTAATAAGCCGTCGTCATCCAATACTGTGAGCAGAAAGCGACCACTCTTGCCGTATGCGCGCTTTCCGGAGCCGTACCCTTAATCGTGACCGACTGCCATGCTCCTGCTCCGCTTGCCACTTGTGTGCTTGACTTGGCGAGCTCCTTGCCATCTTCATCATAATAGCCGATGTACAGCAGCGTTCTTCCCTCTTGCAGAAATACGTCAGCGGTGAGGGTATAGTCCAAGCCCGGCTGTACGGGGAACGCATCTGAGCCTACGGCGACTGTGCCGGTCTGGCTGCTATCCTCAATCTTCAAGCTGTATTGGCCGGAGCTGCTTCTCTCGGTACTGACTCCAGCGTCCGCGTTCGATTGATACAGCGTCGACCAGCCTGGAATGTCCGTAGCGGATACGAATTGCTCGAAATCATGGTTAGGGAGCGGAATCGCTACTTCCACATCCGGGATCGTGACACCGTCCGATACTTCGATCATGGCCAGCTTGGTACTGTCCATACCGTAATAGATGTTCCCGTCATCTCCCAAGGCCATGACCGGTGTCTTGCCCAGACGGACATATTCCAGCGTCTTGGGATCAAGTACGGTAAGATGTCCAGCCGGCGTGGAGTAGAGCAATCCGTCATCTCCCCAACGGGAGTATACCGGACGCCACTTTCCATACTGAGATACACTGGCATCGACGGCGATTGCTTGACCATGTCGAGAGAGTCAGGATCAAGAGCGAACAAGGTGCCGTCGGCGGCTGCCCAGAGCAATCCGTCCGGCCCGAATGTCAGCCCGTTAATCATCGTCGGAGCTGTGGCTGCGCCGGGAATTTCAGGAGTGAACTCGATCGTTTTTTCATTCGTCGATAAATCCCATACAAACATTTTTGCTACAGTTTCCGTTGGATTAATGCCTTCCCCGCCGTGAATGGAGGTGGAGCCGTAAAGCTTGCCGTCCCTGTAAGCGAGGCCCACAATGCTTTGATTGTATACCACATCATGGAATATGTCATGTTCATTGGTCGTCGGATCGTAGATCGTTAAGGCTCCGCCTAACAGCCCATAGTCAGGGATCGTGCCGATATACAGCTTTTCATTATCCGTTGTCATGATGAACGGCCGGTCTTCACCTTCGATCCAAGCTAACCGGTTCTCCGATCTCTACTGGATCGGAGAAGGACCGTTCAACGAAAGCATCGGCTTTGCCGGGGAACAGGGCAATACTTGCGGTAATGATCAGTGCCAGCGTTAGGGATACGGCGGAACGAAGGTTCATGTTCAGTCTCCTCCTTTATCGATTATTGAGACATAAAACGATCGTAAGCTTGCTGCTCAAGCTGAAGCATCTCCTCAACGCCCATGCTCTTCAGGCTTTTCTGGAATGCGGCGAACGAATCGTCAGTCAAGTCTTCCGCGCCGAGAATCCACTTCTGCGACATTTCTTCTACATAAGTTGTAATCGCGCTTTTCAGAGTCGTCAGCTTCTCTCTTTCTTCATTGGTATAGCTGACAGTCGGGTATTGCTCCATGAACACGTTGGCTTTCGTATACATATCTTCGCCTTGCAGCGCAATGGCATTAGACCATTGTCTTTCATAATCAAAGTTTTGATGGAAGCCGATTTCAATCTGAACGCCGTCTTCCTGTAGTGCGGCCAATGTGCCATTCTCAGCTTTCAGGTATTGTTCTTTAAATACCGGCTTGCCGTCCACCATATCGTAATGCACGTCTTCAATGCCGAAGTTCATGAGACGGCGGCCTTCCTCAGAGAACCAGAAATTGAAATATTTGATCGCCTCTACTTTATGTTTGCTCGTGGAAGCGATGCCCCACCCACTGGCCGCTACTTCCGCTCGCTTCGTTTCTTCGCGTATTTGGCCATCTACGCTTGCCGGAGGCAGCATGGGCATGAAAGCAAAGTCCGGGCGCTCACCTTGCAAGATATCGTTATAGCCGGCTGTGCTTCCCAGCCAGTCATGCGTCACTCCGCCACGGTCTTCACGCAGCATAATGTCCCGGCCTTTCGAGCCGCGCGTGAAGATTTCGGGATCGATCAGTCCTTCTTTATACCAATCAGCGATATTTTGCACGCCTGTCTTGTAAGCGTCCTCATAGGGTCCGAAGCCTATCTTATCATTGGCTAGGTACAGGCCGCGGTTCGCATTCCAGAAGACAAGGAAGTCAAGAGCCGCAGACTTCATTCTGGCGAAGAAAGGCACTTCATCCTTCTGGCCATTACCGTTAGGATCCTGCTCTCGGAATGCTTTCATGACCGTATAGAACTCATCGACGGTAGTAGGCGTCTCCAATTGCAGCTTCTCCAGCCAATCCTCGCGGATGAACCAGCCTTTCGCCACTTGTCCGTCCGGGATGAAGTTGATGAAATAGATGTTGCCGTCTGAAGCGGTGGCGTGGCGTTTCAGATCCGGACGTTCTTCGAACAGTGCTTTGATATTGGGGGCATGCTCGTCAATCAGATCGTTGAGTGGCTCGAAAGCGCCCTCAACACCGTAATTATCATACACGTCCTTCAAATTGAAATGAACGATATCCGACAGCTCCCCGGAAGCCATCGTAATATTGAACAGCTCTTTGCTGTTCGTGGCGCTGCTTGGCGCCGTTCCTTTCAGAGAGACGTTGGTCAGCTCGGCAGCCTTCTGGAATACCGGCCAATCATCCTGATAGGAAACATTGTCGCCGAAGTGCATATGAATCGTTAACTCAAGCGGGTCTTTCGTTACAAGATGGCCTGAAGTTCCGCCACTCTTCTTGTTGTTTCCAGCGTTACCAGCATTGTTGGCGCCTGCATGTGAACCGTTTTCAGCTTTGCCGTCAGAAGCGTTCGGCTCTTTCTTGCTGTCTGCGCAGCCCGCAAGCAATGACATGGTCATGGCGAATGCCAATAGCAGGATGAATCCGTTTCTCTTTTTAAACATAGTATAATGTCCTCCCTTTGTATTAGCCTTTAACAGAACCGATCATGACCCCTTTGACGAAGTAGCGCTGAATGAAAGGATAAACGGCTACGATCGGTATAATAGAGATGATGATAGTGGCATAGACAACGGTTTCTTGTGAGATGGCGGTAGCTATATCTCTGGACGCCATCATTTCCTCACTCAGGTTCAATTCCACAATGAGCTTCTTGAGCAGCACTTGAAGCGGAACTTTGTCCTCGTCCTTTAATAATACCATGGCCCAGAAGTAACCGTTCCAACGCAACACTGCGTAGAACAGGCCAATCGTCGTGAGTGCAGCCTTGGATAAGGGCAAATAAATCTTCCATAAAATCTGAAAGTCGTTCGCGCCATCTACCTTGGCAGATTCTTCAAGATCGTTCGGTATGTTCTGGAAGAATGTCCGCATCAAGATGACATAGAAAGCCGACACGGCAAAGCCTATAATGATAGCTGCGCGGTTATCTAGCAGTCCCAAGTCCCGGAAGTTAAGGTACATCGGAATCATGCCCGCATTAAACCACATCGTGAAGGCGATCATGAAGCTGAGGAACGTGCCGCCCAGCAGCCGCTGCTTGGACAGCGGATAAGCGCCCAGAACGGTAAGCAGAAGGCTGCATGCCGTGCCGACTACAGTATAGTAGATGGTGTTAGCGTAAGCCATCCATATGCCTTCGTATTGCACGACCTTCAAATAGGATTGCAGCTGGATATCAATCGGCCACAGCCAGACAGAGCCTGTCACGACGGCTTCCGAAGAGCTTAGGGAAGCGGACAGCACATAGACGAACGGATACAAGGCGGCCAAAGCGAATAGAGTGAGCGCTATATAATTGAATACGGCAAATATCTTTTCTCCTGATGTTGGTTTCATCGGCTCCCCCCCTTTACCATAGCCCGGTTTCCGTTAGTTTCTTGCTGGTTCTGTTGGCGAATAAGACAAGAATCAAGCCGATAAGACCGTTGAACAGTCCAACTGCCGTGGCAAGATCATACTGTCCCTCCTGCAACCCTGAGCGATAGACGTACGTGCTGATCACATCTGCCGTCTCGTAAGTGGAGGGCTGATAGAGCAGAATAATCGCTTCATAGGACACTTCCATCATCGAGCCGATCTTCAGTATAAGCATAATCGCAATCGTAGGCATCATCGCCGGCAAGGTGACATGGATCGTCTGCTTCCAGCGATTGGCGCCATCCATGACAGCGGCTTCATAGAGAGCCGGGTTAACGGCTGTAACTGCTGCCAAGTAGACGATCGTGTTGAAGCCGGCTTCCTTCCATATGTCCATAGAAGCGATGAAGATCGTCCGGAAATAGTCCGGCTGCGTCAAGAAATAGACCTTCTCCCCGCCGAACATGCTGATGACCAGGTTGACGATGCCGTTGCTAGGTGCCAGGAAATTGGTCACAATACCTGCTACGACGACGACTGAAATGAAGTGAGGCAAATAAGTCAGTGTCTGAACGGTCTTTTTGAACAAGGCATTACGGATCTCATTCAACAGCAAGGCAAGCGCAATCGGAACAGGAAAGGCAAAAATAAGCTGATAGAAATTGATGATAAGCGTATTTCGCAAGGTCCTGATAAAATAAGGACTATCAAAAAAGGTGATAAAGTTTTTCCAGCCTACCCAGGGACTATCCGCCATACCTTTCCACACGCTGAAGTCTTTGAATGCGATTTGCAGCCCGTAAAGCGGTTTATATTGAAAGATGATGTACCACAGCAGGAATGGGATGAGCATAATGTACAGATACCGATCCCGAATGATCGAAGATCGAATATGACTGAATTTCATAAGAGCGTTTTCATCTCCTTTCATCGGGATGGATATTGCCTTCGCGAAGTTGACTTAACTGTATGCCATCCGGCATGACGGTTCAATCGCTACTTCTTCATCGCATCACGATTCTTTCATGGCATCGATAATGCGAACAAAAAGTGTACATTTTTTCAGGATCATCAAAAGCGACACTATTTCGTATATAATGAAGAAATTCAATGTGATGGCAGGATAGATTAAGTTTTAAAGGGGTTATTGCTGAATGAAGAGGTTGATATGGATCGGCTGTCTCTCATATCTTGTGATCGGGATTGCCCATGTGGTCGGAGGAGCTGTGCTGGAGCCGATGATGGCGCATTACGGTCTGGCGTATAAGGATGGCGGGCAGTGGATCATGAATCAGTTTCTCGGTTTTCTTGCGGGAGTGTTGTCGGCGCCCTTCTTATCGGGCAAGATGGGGAAGCGGGGAGTCGTCTTGCTTGCTATGGGCGTACTCACCGTAAGCGAAGCGGCTTACAGCTTATTGCTCCCTTGGGGCTGGATGCTCGCTGTCGCTCCCTTTGCCGGCTTCGGCTTCGGCATGACGGAAGCGATCGTCGGCGCCATGGTCATCGATCTGGTGAAGAATGGCAAGGCTTCGGCTGTTAGCCGTCTGGAGACATTCTTCGGTCTGGGCGCGCTGCTTATTCCCATTACGGCAGCTTTTCTTATTCAACATCATATCTGGCAGCTGTCGTTCCCGATTCTGGCTGCGCTTTCCGGCATCACTTTCGTGCTGTGGCTGTCGATGTCCTTCGGCAATGAGACGGACGATTCGTTGGCCGTGCAGCACTCTGCTGGTAAAGTGAATTCACCCGATGCCGCCGTATCTGTAAAGCATGGCAAGAGGGGGCAAGCAGGCGTGTATGGATATGCGTATTCGGCCCTTCCGTTCCTCGCGCTGTCTGCTCTGTTCTTCATGATTTACGTAGGCATGGAGATGAGCTTCTCCAATTACCTGCCCTCCATCATGATTGCAAGATCCGGCATGGAAGAAGCGGGAGCAGCCGCTGTGCTGGGCTTATTCTGGGGGATGGTCGTTGTCGGACGACTATTCGCCGGAGTACTGGCCGATCGGATCGGCTATGTCCGCTATCTGGTCTATGCGACGATAGGCGCGACGGTTGTCATCAGTCTGATGAGCATCGTCGAAGGATTGACGGGCATGCTCATACTAACCGCATTGTGCGGCTTGTTCTTCTCCGGCATGTTCGGTATTGCACTGGTCTATGCGAATGAGCTGCTGCCCGGCATGACCGAGCGGACAACGAGCATACTTGTCGCCTTCGGCGGGCTTGGCGGAGCGATCTTCCCTCGTATGACAGGCTGGATGATGGATGCTTTCCATGCAGGAGCGACGTTGTGGTACATTGCTGTGCTTGTAAGCGCGCTTCTTGTTCTGCTTATCGTGATGCTGGTGCTCGGTCGTAAGCGCAAGCTGACCCTTACATAATGACTAACGGCGATCGGTTATGTCCAAGGCAAGGGGAGAACGACAGTAACGTTGAAATTCGGCAATATGAAGGCGAAGGTTAGCGTTATGGCGAAATAAGGGGACATTAAAAATGGCGGTGCGAGGATGGAATCCTGCACCGCCATTATTTCAATATATCGATTACTTCTTAGCTGCAGCTACTTGGACTTCTTTCTCCTCTACCGCCTCTACGGCAAAAGCCTGATAGGATTCCTCATCCAATACGCGGCGAGCCGTTACGTAACGAGTTTTGTAATAGGAAGAGTCCAGCTTGTCAATGACCACACCACGGCTACTGGAGGCATGTGCGAAGCTTCCGTCCCCGACATAAATGCCTGCATGCGATACATTCCCATTATTCTTGCCGCTAGTATCGAAGAATACAAGATCCCCCGGCTTCAAGTCTGCCTTGGCTACCTTAGTGCCTACCGTTGCCTGGTCTGCCGATCTGCGGGGCAGGTCGACGCTCGCCTGATTGAAGATATAAATGATAAATCCGGAGCAATCGAAGCCACTGGTCGTGTTGCCGCCATACTTATACTTGGTTCCGATGACTTTATCGATACTCTCTTGCATTTCGGAGCTTGCCATGACGACTCCCGCCTGGAATGCGAGCAGCAGTGCAAGTCCTGCGAATAAGGCGCTGATCTTCTTCTTCAAAACGTGAAACTCCTTCCGGTGCCGACGAGGTTAGCTGTGGGGTTCGGTTGAAGGTCCCCTATGATTCCCAGAAGGAATCAATTCACCCAAAGTGGTTCCCCCGTATCCCTCTGAAGGGAATTAGGCAATTTATTCGTTTTAACTAAGCTAATCATACTGGCAAAATGTTCTTTTGTGTTGAAAGTGAGAATTTTTTAATGGATTCTGAGAGTGTTATGAGAGTATTCTGCTGCAGGCGGTCATAACAAGTGTAATTTCAATTATTTTTGTGTATTATAGTAGGATAAATATGTACCGTGGGAAAGGTTGATCGTGATGGAAAGCGCAACAGAAAACAAGTCTTCATCCTCTAATTTCATTCGCCATATCGTTGTTGATGATTTGCAGAGCGGTCGGGTGCAGGAAGTCGTCACTCGCTTCCCGCCCGAGCCGAACGGGTACTTGCATATCGGGCATGCCAAGTCAATCTGTCTTAATTTCGAATTGGCTGACGAGTTCAAGGGAAGGACGAACTTGCGGTTCGATGATACGAATCCGCTGAAGGAAGATACGGAATATGTGGAGGCCATACAAGAAGATGTGAAATGGCTCGGATTCCAATGGGATGAGCTGCGTTTCGCCTCCGATTACTTCGAGGAGATGTACAATCGCGCAGTGCTGCTCATTAAGAAGGGCAAGGCGTACGTATGCGATCTGACAGCTGAGCAGATGCGGGAGATGAGAGGCACATTGACAGAGCCGGGCAAGGAAAGCCCGGGAAGAAACCGCAGCGTAGAGGATAATCTGGATCTGTTCGCGCGCATGCGCGCAGGCGAATTCAAGGACGGGGAGTTTGTGCTGAGAGCCAAGATGGATATGGCGTCTCCTAACATCTCACTGCGAGATCCTGTGCTCTATCGCATCGCTCATACGCATCACCATCGCACGGGAGATGACTGGTGCATTTATCCGATGTACGATTACGCGCACCCGCTTGGAGATGCCATTGAAGGCATCACGCATTCCATCTGTACATTGGAATTCGAAGATCACCGCCCTCTCTATGACTGGGTTATCTCGGAATGCGAGATGGAAGCGACGCCGCGTCAGTATGAATTCGCCCGCTTGAACGTGACGAATACAATCATGAGCAAGCGTTATCTGAAGCAGCTGGTGGATGAAGGCGTCGTAGACGGTTGGGACGATCCACGTATGCCGACGATTAGCGGGATGCGTCGTCGCGGATACACGCCGGAAGCGCTCCGCACCTTCTGCCGCGAGATCGGCGTTGCCAAGAGCAATAGCGTGGTGGATGAGCGCAATTTAGAATTTTTCATCCGCGAAGATTTGAAGCTGAAGGCGCCTCGCACCATGGCGGTGCTCAAGCCGCTTAAAGTGGTCATTACGAATTATCCGGAAGGCCAGACGGAATGGCTGGACGCAGAGAACAACTCGGAGAACGAGGAGATGGGCATGCGCCAAATTCCTTTCTCCCGCGAAATATATATCGAACAAGACGATTTCATGGAGAGTCCGCCCAAGAAATACTTCCGCTTGTTCCCAGGCAACGAGGTGCGGTTGAAGCATGCTTACTTTATTACCTGCCAGGATGTAGTCAAAGACGAGGACGGCAATGTGGTGGAGCTGCATTGCACGTACGATCCCGAGACGAAGAGCGGAAGCGGGTTCACGGGGCGCAAGGTGAAGGGTACGATCCATTGGGTGGACGCTTCCGCCGCCGTCCCTGCGCAATTCCGCTTGCTGGAACCGCTCATAATAGATGAAGCGCAAGAGGAAGGGAAGTCGTTCCTGGAGAAGATTAATCCTGCTTCGCTGGTTGTGGAGCACGGCTATGTGGAGCCGAATATGGCAGAGACGAAGGGCGGGGACAAGTACCAGTTCTTCCGCCACGGCTATTTTAATGTCGATCCCAAGGATTCTGACGGCGAGATGCTGGTGTTCAACCGCATCGTCTCCTTGAAGAGCTCGTTCAATCCGGCACAAGCTTAACGGAAGCCTGATTAAGCGGTCCGCCCATTCATCAATTTGGCGGGCCGCTTCCCTATACATCCGAGAGAGGGATATACATATGCTGCAGCTATCCGATCAATTTGTTATACGAGATGCAGAGCCGGAGGACTTGGATCAGATCGTCTCTATTTATAATGCGACGATACCGGGCAGAATGGTGACGGCGGATGTGGAGCCTGTGACGGTAGAGAGCAAGCTCGACTGGTTCCGGTCTCGTACGCCGCATGAACGCCCGATCTGGGTCGTTCACGATGCCGTTAGCGGGGGAATGTCCGCTTGGCTCAGCTTTCAGTCGTTTTATGGCCGCCCCGCTTACAACGCTACAGCCGAGATCAGCATCTACATCTCTGAGCCTTACCGCCGCTGCGGTCTGGGATCGCTGATGCTGGAGCGAGCTATCGCGGAAAGCCCGCGGCTTGGATTGACGACGCTATTGGGATTTGTGTTCCGTCATAACAAACCTAGCCTTGCATTGCTGGAGCGGTTCGGCTTTCAGCAGTGGGGATGTCTGCCGGGCGTCGCAGTGCTGGATGGCGTAGAGCGCGATGTGGTCATAGCAGGAAGACGGGTGGAGAAGCAGGAATGATTCCGCTCATAAGGGGGGGATGCTCCGTTGAAAAATAATATTTTGCACGGGGTGGTGGCATGAGAGCCGACCGCTTCGGGTGGCGAATGCTGCTAATCGGAATGGGGCTTGGTTATGCGGCAGTGATGCTCTATTTGCTGTTCATTCGCCATCGCTATCCGATGGCCGGCTATGCTTACAACTTGGTGCCCTTCCGTACGATTGAGGGTTATCTGTTGAACAGAGACGCTTACAACTTCGACACCTGGTTCAAAAACCTGTTCGGCAATCTCGTTTTGTTTATTCCAATCGGGATATTCCTGCCGCTGCTGTTCAAGCGATTGAGAAGAGTGATTCCGTTCACAGCAGCTTGCGTGCTTATGTTGCTTACTGTAGAGACGATGCAAATGCTGCTGAAAGTAGGCAGCTTCGACATCGACGATATTATATTAAATACGCTTGGCGCGTGGCTAGGGCTATATATTTCGTATATGGTCGGAAAATGCCGCGAATTGGGGCATTAAGCAATCCATATTGGATGAGAGATTGAATTGTCATCTTGACGTGATACAGCGGGGGCCGACTGACTGGAAAATATGCAGTTAGATGGTAATATAGCTGAAAGAAAAAGCTTCGGATAAATAGAGGGGAGAACTGTCGATGAGCAAGTATTGGAGTCCGCTGACCGCTTCGCTGGAGCCGTATGTGCCTGGGGAACAGCCGAAGGACAAGCGGTACATTAAGCTGAATACGAATGAAAGCCCGTATCCGCCATCCGCCAAAGTGCTGGAGGCGATTAACGGAGCCGTCAACGAAGACCTGCGGCTGTATCCCGATCCGAACTGCGAAGCATTGATTGAAGCCGCTTCGGCTTACTACGGCTTGTCCCCGGAGCAGACCTTCGTGGGCAACGGCTCGGATGAAATTCTCGCATTTGCCTTTGCCGCTTTCTTCGATCCGAAGAAGCCGTTGATGTTCGCAGACATTACGTACAGCTTCTATAAAGTGTATGCCAAGTTCTACGGGCTGGAGCCACAGCTGATCTCGCTCGATGATGAGCTGGGTATTCCTCTTGACCAATTCCATGGCGACGGCCATGGCGGGGTGATCATTCCTAATCCCAACGCGCCTACAGCCGAGCTGCTGTCGCTGGAGGCCATCCGCACGCTACTTGAACAGAATCGCGATGTTGTCGTCGTCATCGATGAAGCTTATATCGATTTCGGCGGCGAGTCCGCAATTGCGCTCATCGGCGATTATGACAATCTACTTGTGATTCAGACGTTATCGAAGTCTCGCGCCCTTGCAGGCTTGCGCGTCGGCTTCGCCTTCGGCTCGCCGGAGCTGATCGACGGGCTGAACCGGATCAAGAATTCCTTCAATTCCTACACGTTGGACCGTCTTGCCCTGCGGGGAGCGGTTGCAGCGCTGCAAGACGAGGAGTACTTCAAGCAAATTACGGATAAGGTTATCGCAACGAGAGAACGGGTTGCTGAGCAGTTGCGGGGGCTGGGATTCCGGGTGACGAACTCCAAGGCTAATTTCCTGTTCATCTCTCATGACGATTTCGCTGCGAAGGATTTGTTCCTGGCTCTGCGCGAGCGGGGAGTGCTGGTCCGATATTTCGCCCAGCCACGCATCGACAACTATCTTCGCGTCAGCATCGGCACCGACGACGAGATGGACACGTTCCTGAAGCTGACGAAAGAAATGATAGGCCATTCATAAGCGATATTGTAAGAGAAGAGGAGCAGCTTCCTGATGGGAGGCTGCTCCTCTTCTTGGGTATTCGTTCTATTCGTAGACGACGCCGGCATAGAACTCCAGCACGTCGCGCAACAGCATGAAAAATTCTCCGTTCGTAATGGCTGCTGTGTCGCTGATGGCATCCAGAGTGCGCTGCTGAATCCAGCCTTGCGCCACCAGCTTATCCAGCGTGAGCGTCTCCCCTTGGCCGATATCGACCGTATAAGCGATTGTCTTCGCAGCTTGCTCGACAGAGAGCGGCTGCTTCTCCGGCTCGGACATATCCTTTACGGCTGTAAGAGGATCGCCTGCGAAGCGCTCCGGATGCTGCTTCATCACTCTACTCATGCTGTAAGCGATACGTAGCGGATTGGACCTGCCGTCCAGATCAAAGGCCTTATTGTCGCTATTGCCGCTCGTAAGCAGCATGCTCACGGCGGCCTTCAATCCCTCGTATGCTTTGTGCTTCACATAGTAAGGCTCTTGGAAGTCGTTCATCTTCAAATCCATGCCTTGCGCGGTCAAGCGTTCACGCAGCCCGGCGATCAGTTCCTTCGATTGCGACAGCTCGCGGAAGGTCATCTGGTTGTCCTTCGCCAGCTTGGCTGCGGCTCCAGCCGCTTCCGCAGTGGCCATACCAAGCGGGATAACCCGGGCGCTGCCGTGCGGCAAGGAGTCGAAGCTGGCAGCTCGTCCTACGACGAGCAGGCCGTCCACCTTCAGTGGCACGAGCGTTCGGAATGGTACGCCGTATTGCTCGGGCGAGTACAGGACATATCCCTTGTCCAGCGGACTTGCCGCTTGAATATCCACATCGTAGGAGCCATAAGCGATGGCATCCCAATGATCTCGATTCTCCATGAGGTCCACCATCGTCAGGCGGTACTCGCCCATAATATGGCGCGACTCGCGAACATATAATTCGTTGAACGTATAAGCGAACTCCAGGTCCTTGAATTCCTCGAACGTGCTCGTCAAGTAGTCTACAATTCGCGGCGCTTCCGCCTTGCCGATCTCGATCGCTTCCTGAATGCTGCCGGGGTCCAGCGGATCGATTCCGAATATGTGCATCGCGTTCACGAGAATGGTGTCGTCGTTCTGACGGCCGATGTTCAGGCCCCTCATCTTCACGCGTTCCGGATTGCTGGATTCGTAATACTGCGCGTCAGGGAAGCCCCAGGCGCTCATCGCATCTATGCCGGTACTGGGGTGGTCCTCGAAGGAGTCCCATATCTCTTGCGTAACGCCCTTCATGCCGAATACCATCGTGACGGCCATCTGGTCATCAGGCGCGCCGATATCAGCTCTGCCCAGCGTGAACGGGGCTCCGGCCGCCGCTGCGATGTCGCCGTCTTGCGTCGCATCGATGACGGCTGGCGCTGTCACTTCCAGCTCTATGCCGTCTTCCTTCACGATCCGCATGCCAGTCACGACAGCGACGCCGCCTTCCTCACGCACGAGTGGTACCATCGACTGGACCTTCATAAGCAGATCGATGTTGTCCTCCGCTTGCACCATGCGGTTGAATACATTGGCCGCCGTGTTCACATCGAATGAGGTTCCTTCCACTTGGTCGTACCACTCTTGGAATATACCCTTGTTCAGGAAGTTATGCTTGCCCGGTATGGGAGACTTCTTGGGTGAATAGTTCAAGTCTAGCGTGTTCAATCCGCCGACTGTCATTAGCCCGCCCAGCATATCGCGATACCGTCCGTCTACCAGCAGTACGCTCAAGCCGTTGCGGGAAGCGGAGATGGCGGCCGCAATCCCTTCAGGGTCTGTACCGGCTACGATGACGTCATATTTTTCGCCCACTTCTACAACAGACTTCACAGGCGACAGCTCTTGTCGCTTGTGAGAATTGCTTGTATCGTTGGTGCGCATCCATAATCCGACGACGGTCGTGGAAGCGACCAGCACGACAGCCAGTCCGCCTAGCATGATCGTATTGCGAAGCCGCTTGGACATCGCTGGCGTATGGCCCGGTTGGATGTCCGGCTGCTGCCCCTTCTTCGGCAGCTGGCCGAACAAGATCCAGGAATAGGGAACGAAGCGCCCGAAGAAGGCGACAGTTGCCCACGAAGCTAGCAGCATGAACAGCCAGCTGCCCAGGTAGCTCATATGCTCCAGGATGGAATTGCCGAATGTCGGCACATAACGGTCGTATAGATAAAGGTACAGCAGATGAATCAAGTATATGCCGAAGGAATATTGCCCGATCCGATACAGCAGCTTGGATAGAAACACCGGCATATGGCGGTAGACGAAGAAGGCCGCGCCAATCAGCACTAGTGCGGAGAAGATGGCATGGAATCCCCATAGTAATTCATATAGCCAAGCGGGATAACGCGTATTATAAGCGCGTTGATTATGATAAATGTATACATGCGACAGGGCGACGGCAAGCCAAGTTGCCCCCAATAGCACCCACGCGATAATCCGGCTGCCGCTCATATGCTCTCTGGTCACCGCCAGCCAGCTCTTCAGCTTCGGATAGAAGATGCCGAGAGCCGCCCCCGTGAAGAAGAAGGAGAAGTAAGACAACGACCAGCTGCCCTTGTTCGGCACGCTCCAGCCGTAATGCTTGATCATATACAGATTGAACAGCACGAATGCCCATTGCAGAGCGAAGCCTACCGGAACGAACCAGTAAGCGGCGCGCTTCCACTTCTTTGCGATCCAGAGCACGATCGGGAACAGCAGATAGAACTGAATGCTGATGAATACAAAGTATAGATGCGCGTACACATTGCCCATCAACAGCTTCTCGCCGAAGTCTAGCAAGGCTTCCGCCGTGAACAGCGGCACATTGTAAATTTTTCGGACGAGCGCAAAGTAGATGGCGGAGAAGACGATATAAGGAATAATAATATAGAGTAATCTCTTCTTATAGAAACTTCCTATCAATTTCTTGTCCAGCGGCCGATTGTAATAGCTATAGAACAGGACAAAGCTGCTGAGAAGGATAAAGGTAGGCGTGCCGAATCGCATGAAAATATTGATGAAATTATAGAAAAAAAAGTAAGCCGACTCTTTCATCGTTATCGTTGCCGTCGCACTGGCATGAACGGATATGACTCCGATGATGGCAAGCGCGCGAACGATCTGCAGCTCGGGAATATGAGCTTTTCCCGGCAATGCTTTTGTGTTCATATAGCGACTACTCTCCCTGCTAGATTGAAGTATAAAGAACGTATAAATAGTATCATTGATAGAGTTTGATTTGCAACAAATGGGGGGGATTAATCTATTAGTCATTGGAATAGAAGTTATATACAGGAAAAAACAGCGCCGAATAGCGACGCTGTCCGCTTTTGTGTTCATGAATCTCTTCGATTTTATAACTCCTGATCGAAGGCGTCCATCAGTTCCTTTGCCCGGCTGGTATCTTTCTTTTTCACATGTATTCTCTTCAGTGCTCCTTCTTCGGTCATTTTGATCTTCAATCCTTCACTTTTGAACAATGCGTAGAGCCGGTCGATCTGATCTGTCCGGGAACCGCCTTCCGTCCGCATGACAACCCAGCGGCCGCCGAATAATCCCATTGTGATCACCTCCACTCGGGAACATATTTGCAGCAGGAGACACATTACATATGTATTCATTGAGCTATTGCATTCATGACTGGTCTGTTCAAAAAAACTTAAAATTGTGTCTTTGCCGGGTCACGGCGAATAAGCAGCGTCCGGGCTTCGCAAACTAAACGGGAATGCTGTCCCGATGATAAAGAAGATGTGGCGCCAACACTTGACAACTGCAACTGTAATATATATTATTACAGTATAACCGCAGGGAGGCCCGCCAAGTGAACAGTGAATTTACAATTGCCGTACACAGTCTTGTCTTTCTGGCTTATTTGCCGGAGAGGATGGCAAGCAGCGAGATGATTGCTCACAATGTAGGCACGCATTCAGCGCGTATACGCAAGGTGATGAGCAGCCTGCGCCGCAGCGGATTTGTAGACACGAGGGAAGGCTCAGGCGGCGGTTACCGCCTCACGATTGATCCGAAGTCCGTTACGCTGGCCGACATCTACCGGGTGCTGGCCCACGGTTCGCTTATTCCGAGTTGGTGTTCAGGCGATCCCGGCATGGATTGCGTCGTCGGCTCCAATATGAACGAGGTCATGCAAGGCATATTCTGCAGTGCGGAGAAGCAGCTGGAGGGCTACTTCAAGGACATCACCATCGAAGATGTCCTGAAGCAGATTCGGGCATGTCAGTAACGGGTAATGGATGAGACGGGACTTCCCTTGATCATACACACATTGGATAGAGAGGATGATTGTAATGGCAGTAGTAATGACGAAGGATAACTTCACGCAAAGCGTGCAAAACGGAGTAACATTGGTAGATTTCTGGGCGCCATGGTGCGGACCGTGCAAGATGCAGCTTCCAATCGTGGAGGAGCTGTCCACAGAGCTTGAGGGCACAGCTACAGTAGGCACCATCAATGTTGACGAGCAGCCTGAGCTGGCTTCCCAATTCGGCGTGATGAGCATCCCAACACTAATTCTGTTCAAGGACGGTCAGCCGGTTGATAAGATGGTCGGCCTGCAAAGCAAGGAAGCGTTGAAGTCGAAAATCGCAAACCAGCAGTAATCGGTAAGAAAACGATAACCATCACGAAAATGATAACCGTCAAGATCGGCTGAAGGCTGATTTTGGCGGTTTTTCAATTTGGGACAATTTTTGGTGAAAGCGCAACCTTTCCTCCGTAAAATCCGTCTAAATTATGGATGAAATGCCAATTATGCAGGAGGGGTTGAATGATGAAAAGAACGAAAGGTGGAAGGCTTGCGCTCGCACTGTCGGTTGCGATGGTTGCAACAGCCTTGTCAATGCCTGTCTCCTCAGCCAGCAAAGAATTGACATCTTTGGAGGAAGCCGGTGAAGGAACGAGTAACGCAGTCCAGATGGGTGCAGCGGATGCGGAAGAGGAAGCTGGCTCCAGCACGATATCCAAGGAGAAAGCGGAGTCGCTTATTCGACAGTACGTTAATATTCCCGAGGATTATGTGTTGCAGAGGACGAGTTATCAGACGAATATGCTGACAGAAGGCAAGCGTTATGAATGGAATATGCAGTTCCAGAAGCAAGTGAACGGGAAGCATATCGGCAGTATTAATGCTTCGATTGACGCAGACAGTGGCCAGCTCATGTCCTTCAGCAGTTATGTGGACAATCCATCGGCTAAGCCGACGTTCCCGCTGAAGGTGGATCGGAAGGAGGCGCAGCGAATGGCCGAGGAATTGATCGGCGAGCTTGCGGCTTCTTACCAGACCCAGCTGCGACTGGACGAAGCTTACGGGGCGGACACGCTTCCTCCACTGACAGGAGGAGTGGTGCATCAGCTGCGGTATGAGCGGGTGGTGAACGGCAACCTGTTCAATGGCAATTTTATTCGCATCTCCATCGACAGCGAAGGGCATCTGCAGAGCTTCCGGCTCGTATGGGATGATACAATTACGTTCCCAGAGGCTGGCAAGACATTGACGATGGAGGAGGCTCAGGCGGCATTGGAGAAAGCCGCCGATCCGGAATTGTATTACATTCTTCCATTCAATCAAGGCATGGGAGCCGCGAAGCCTTATCTCAGCTATCAACTGCAACCGTTCGCGATCGACGCTGTGTCCGGGGACCTGCTGGGAGAGGATCGTTATTACAGTTATCGGAGAGGAGAGGTGTCCGCCGATCCGCTGACGAAGCAGCCGCTTGGCAGTAAGCCTGAGACGGGCCAATTGTCGGAGAAGGATGCGATAGCCGCCGTGAAGGATGGCTTCGGGCTGCCCGAAGGAAGCGAGCTCGTGAGCAGCAGCTTCAATGATTACAAGGATGAGCAGACCGGCAAGCCGAAGCTGCAATGGCATTTGAACTGGGTGCTGAAGAAGGACGGCAAAGAAGCCGGGAATCTCTATGCCAGCGTGGATGGCAGCACTGGTGTCGTCCAGAGCTTCAATCAGTACAGTCATCATAATGAAGTCAAAGACGGGCAAGGCGTCACCCTGGAGCGAGCGCTTGAGAAGGCTGAGAATACCGTGAAGGAACAGCTGCCTTGGCTAACGGATAAGCTGTATACCGTGAAGCCGGATGAGAAGCAATACGAGTACAAGCAGCCGGAGGAAATAGGCTCTTATTCCATCTCATTCGTGCACAAGGTGCACGGCGCGACCGTGCAATACGACTATGTGAATGTGAACATCGATGCACGTACGGGAGAAGTGAGAAGCTTCGAAGCGCGCATTGCTGATTTCGACTATGCCTATAGCACTCCCAGACTCATTAGCGAGTCGGCTGCTGTGACGCATTGGATGGATGTGTATAAGCCGCAGCTGACGTATCGCCTGCAGGAGCAGTATTGGCTGGACGGCCAGCCGCTGCCTGTCGAGAAAGTGAACCTGCTGATCGCATCGGGAGAGCGAGTGCCGGACGACATCGAGAAGAAATCAACGGTGGAGCTGGTGTACCAGCTTGTCAGCAGACCGTTGGAGGACTCGGTATTCCTGGACGCCAGAGACGGGCAATGGCGAAGCGAGGAGACAGGCGAAGCGACAAGTCTGGATCGGCCCCGTGCGACGGATATAGAAGGACACTGGGCGGAGCATTCGCTGGAGCTGATGGTCGCTTATAAGGCGCTTGATCTGAAGGACGGGGAAGTTCGTCCGGGCGCGAAGATTACCCGCGGCGAGCTGATCAAGATGCTCGTGCTTGCCCGTAACAGCGGCCGCTTCGCCAGCTATGACGGATTGGCCAACAAAGAGATGAGTGCTTCGTTCAATGACGTCTCCGCAAGCTCTGCATACTTCGCCTATGTGGAGAGCGCGCTGGAGCAAAATCTGATTGACCGCGGCGACGGCAACTTCGAGCCGGATGCGACCGTATCGCGCGACGAGATGGCGGAGTTGATCGTTCGGGCGCTGGGCTATAATCCACTTGCGGAATATGATCATATGTTCAAAGTGAACTTCAAGGATGCGGACGGCATTGCGAACAAAGGCCAGGCGGCCATCGTCGTCGGCCTCAAAATTATGACGCTGTCGGACGGCAAGTTCCTGCCGAGCAAGGAAGTGACAAGAGCGGAGGCTTCCATCGCCTTCTACCGCTACCTGCAGAAGCGTGCGGAGCTTCATGAGGCGCCGCTGCGCATCTGATCCCCCCTTTTACCATAATAATACAGAGCCTGTACTGCCCTAAGGGCGGTGCAGGCTCTATTTGCATATGGGCCCGCTCACGTCGTTCTACTTGAAAATTTCCCCCTCCCAGCAGAAAATTGTGCCCCGCAAAGCCATGGAATATCCCCCGTGAAATCATAGGAATATCCCCCCGTTACGGGCTCTGGAGCCGTTGACGGAGCCGGCTGCATGCCCTAACATTTTAGGTGTAGCTCACATGAACCCCGGCCGGGATCATACGAATGAACTTTTATCAAGGGGGATTGCCAAGTGAAGAAAACCGCTTTTACTTTCCTAAGTGTGATAGTAGTGATGACGATGTTCCTGGCAGCTTGCGGCAACAGCACGAAGCCAAGCAATGAGGGTAAACAAGGCTCAACCGGCAATGTGAACCAGGAGGCCCCGAAGGAAACGGAGCAACCTAAGCAAGAAGAAGTGAAGCTTCGCGTATTCTCGACGTTCGGCGGCACGGATGCAGCGCGTGAAGCGTTCGCTGGCGCTTTGGATGCGTTCCAGAAGGCGAATCCGCATATCAAAATCGAAAATGACGTGATGTCTGCCAATGACGACGGTTTCAGAACGAAAGTAAATACGGATATGACAAGCGGCAACGAGCCTGACTTGCTGTTCTACTTTATCGGAGCCGATGCCAATGAGATGATCAACGCAGGCAAAGTGGTTGCGCTTGACGAACTGCTAGATGCGGACCAAGAGTGGAAGAATGGCTTCGCTCCCGCCGCGCTGAACTTCGCCAGACATACCGATGGCAAAATATATTCCATTCCGATGACAGGCTTCTACGAAGGCTTGTTCGTGAACAAAGCGCTATTCGAGCAGCACGGTGTGGAGCTTCCGACGGATTGGGAGAAGCTGAAAACAGCTGTAAAGACGTTCTCTGAAAAAGGTATTATTCCTCTGTCCGGTCCATTCGATCAATCGCACTACCTGATTGAGCACTTCGTGCTGGCTGCAGCGGGCGCTGAAGGTCAGAACAAAGGACTGGTCGACGGCATCGAGCCGAATTGGGAGAAAGGTCTTGCGGCTATGAAAGAGCTGTATGAGCTTGGCGCATTCCCGCAGGATGCTGCAACAATCGACCTGAGCATGGCCGGCAACTACTACTCTGAAGGTCTCGCTGCAATGATTCTGGAAGGCTCATGGGCAATCGGCGGCTGGAAGGACGAAACGAAAGCGAATACGACGGTGCTTCCGTTCCCTGCCATTCCGGGCGGAGCGGGTACGGGCAAGGATGTCGTAGGCGGCTTCGGAACAGGCTTCTACATGTCCACGGCAACTTATGAGAACGCTCAGAAGAAAGACGCTACCGTTCTGTTGCTGAAGCATCTGACATCGCAGGATACGATTAAAGCAATCGCGACGGCTAATGGCGGTACGCCGGCAGCGCAAGGCGTTGAGCCTGACGGCCTGCCGCAAGCAGCGCTGGACGGCTTCAAGATGGTCGGAGAAGCGGTGTCCATCAGCATGCCGATCGACAGCAAGGTTACTCCGGAGACGTTCAATACGATTCGCGCCAACATTCAACCGATTCTAACCGGAGAGAAGACACCGGCTGAAGGACTTGGAGCGGCAAGAGAGATCGAGCTTGCCAATAAGAAGTAATCTCTGACATGCAACGATAGGAATAGTCGCCGCCCCTCTGAGCTCAAGGGCGGCGTCATCATTTCAGGGTTGCGTCTTAAAATAATCCCCAAAGGTGATGACGATGAAGGGCGACCGCAAATATATAGGAATGTTTCTGCTGCCTGCCGCAGCTATCATGTCCGTATTTCTGTACTATCCGTTTTTCAAAAGTGTGTTCTTCAGTTTCTTCCGCACAAAGGGCTTCTACGAGAAAACGTTCGTCGGCCTCGAGAACTATGCCAGAATGCTGTCCGACGAGTTGCTCAGAGCAGCGACGCTGCATACTTTGGAAATTATGTTGTATGTGATCGTCTTCCAGGTCGGCATAGCGCTTGTGCTGGCGGTGCTTGTAGACAGCATCAAGTGGGGCAAGAGCTTTTATCGCATGGTCTTTTTCTTCCCGGTGGTTATCTCCGGCACTGCCATCGCCTTGCTGTTCGTGTTGTTCTACAATTTCCAATTTGGCTTATTGAACAATCTGCTTCAGAAGATGGGCATGGATAAGGTGTTGTGGCTGAGCGAGAGCTTTGCGCTGAAGGCGATATCCATCCCTACCGTATGGCATTATGTGGGCTTCTACTTCGTCTTGTTCCTGACGGCGATGTCCAAGATTCCGTCCGACTTCTATGAAGCGGCGAAGCTGGAGGGCATCACCGGGTTCAAGAAGACGATGAAGCTGACGATCCCGCTTATTATGAGCGACATCAAGGTTGTCATCACGCTGGCCATTACAGGCACGCTGAAAGTGTTCGAGTTCATCTTCGTTCTGACCAGAGGACAGAACGGCACGGAAGTGCTTGGCACATATATGTACAAGAAGGCGATTGTCGATCAGAACTTCGGCTACGGCTCTACGATCGCGATCTACATTGTCGTATTCGGCGTGTTGCTGGCGCTGCTGGCGAACCGGCTTATGAAGAGAGAGGAAATCACATATTAAGCAGTATTAGGGGTGTTCATCCATGCAACAGACAGTAAGGGGAAGCGTTCCGCTCCATCGGAGGGCTGCGAAGCGGAAGGGTCGAATCAGCATCAGCACTATTCTCATGTATATTGTGCTTACAGCCTGGTCATTAACGACGATCTATCCCATGTTCTGGGTCATCAATAATTCATTCAAGGTCTCCAGAGATGTCATGAACAATTCGTTCGCCGTATCCTGGAATCCTGTCATGGTCAACTATACGACGGCCTTCGATCGTATCAACATCGGCAAGAGCTATTTGAACAGTCTGATTATGTCGGGCAGCGTCGTTATATTGGTATTGCTGGTTGGCGGGCTTGCCGCTTATGTGCTGGCCAGATTCCAGTTCCGGGGAAGAAGATGGATCTACTCCATCCTGTATGCCAGCTTGCTGATTCCGGCCTTCGCTACCGTTGTTCCAGTCTACGATCTGCTGATCAGATGGGGCCTTGTGAACACACATTTGGGCTTAATTCTGCCGCAGACGGCGGGTAACCTGACTTTTGCCATCCTGGTGCTCGCGGGTTATATGGCGACGATTCCGAAGGATTTGGAGGAAGCGGCGTTCATTGACGGTTGCAACCGTTGGAGTTTATTTACGAGAATATTTTTCCCTGTCGCAAGGCCTGCATTTGCTTCAACAAGCATCTTCGTATTCCTGTGGTCCTATAACGACCTGTTCTCGGCGTTAATATTCGTCAATAAAGAGAATGTTCGTCCCATCGTTGCCTTGCTAAGCGAGATCAGCTCCCAGTACGGCACAGACTTTGGGCTAATGGCGGCTGCGGTATCGCTCACAGTCGTACCGGTTCTGATCGTCTACTTGTTCATCCAGAAGTATATCGAGAAAGGACTGACAGAGGGTGCGGTCAAAGGCTGATGGCATTTGACGGCGCCCGCAAGTCCTCTCTGCGAACCTGGCTCGAAAGGACGAAAGCCAAGCAGCCACGCTATAACCGGAAGTTGCCGGTTATGCCGTGGTTGCTTGTCGTCTATTCAGTGAATGTAACGCAAGCTAATGCTTCTTTTTTTTACGGGAAGTAAAGTTGGAGACGGACTTGGAATCCTCTACTGTATCGTTGACGAAAGCCATATCCTGATTTTTGGCATGCATTTTTGTTGTTCCTTTATAGTTGCCGCGATGCGTGTTGTTTTCCATACAGGGGTGTCACCTCCTCATGGACTGTAGTATTTCCCACCTTTCTGGAGACATTCCGCCTTGAGACGTTGCGAGCTGCATTCCCTAAGAAGTTCCCTAATGGCAATATCGCCCGTGCGGATATCGACGCCGGAGTAGGCGACACATTCTCCTTCGTAGATAAGAGTTGCTTCAGCGCCGGTTGATGAATGATAGTTTCACAAAAGATGGCGTCTGGGGTATAATGACTGGAGTTGTTTACTTTCGGAAATAGGGGTGTCTTCTCGCATGGCTTTGAAAGCAGGTATTGTAGGGTTGCCGAATGTGGGCAAATCAACGTTGTTTAATGCAATTACGCAGGCGGGTGCTGAATCCGCGAACTATCCGTTCTGTACGATCGACCCTAATGTCGGGGTAGTGGAAGTGCCGGACGAGCGTCTATATAAGCTGGTAGAGCTGGTGAAGCCGAATAATGTCGTGCCGACCGCATTCGAATTCGTCGATATTGCGGGTCTTGTGGCCGGGGCCAGTAAGGGAGAAGGGCTTGGCAACAAGTTCTTGGCCCATATTCGAGAAGTGGATGCGATCGTGCACGTCGTACGCTGCTTCCAGGATGAGAACATTACGCACGTATCCGGCAAGGTGGATCCGCTGGGCGATATAGCTACCATTAATATGGAGCTCATTCTGGCGGATATTGATTCCATCGACAGAAGGCTGGAGCGTTCCAAGAAGAACTTGAAGAGCGGCGATAAGAAAGTGGCGCAAGAAGTCGAGGTGCTGGAGCGTCTGAAGGAAGCGCTATACGAGGACAAGCCCGCACGCAGTCTGGAGCTGACCGATGACGAGAAGCTTCTGGTGCGGGATCTGCATCTGCTGACGATGAAGCCGATTCTGTACGCCACGAATGTGAGCGAGTCGGAAGCGGGCGATACCGAGGGCAACGAGTATGTCCAGATCGTGCGCAAGTTCGCGGAAGCAGAAGGCGCCGAGGTTGTGCCGATCAGCGCCAAAGTGGAAGCGGAGATCGCTGAGCTGGAGGGCGAAGACAAGGAGATGTTCCTGGAGGAGCTTGGCCTGACGGAATCCGGCCTGAATCGGCTCATTCGAGCGGCGTATAAGCTGCTGGGACTATACACATACTTTACGGCCGGTGTGCAAGAAGTGAGAGCATGGACGATTCGCCAAGGGATGAAGGCGCCTCAAGCGGCCGGCGTTATTCATACAGACTTCGAGCGGGGCTTCATCCGTGCCGAGGTTGTGTCCTATGACGATCTGGTAGCCGCAGGATCCATGGCAGTCGTGAAGGAGCGAGGCCAGCTGCGGCTGGAAGGCAAGGAGTATGTCGTACGCGACGGCGACGTTATGCACTTCCGATTTAACGTATAATTATCCTGTTACAATTTTTTGAGAAGAAGGATCTTAGTCTCCACTTTGTAGTGGAAATTGAGGTCCTTTTTTGAACGGGATGGCATGTTCGCCCGTTATTTGGACACACTTGAGACAGCTCTGTCCGTTGTATTTTATATAGTTGTGGACAAGGTGTGCACAGCCTGTGGACAAATATGTGTATAAGTTCGGCTAATTTGTGTACAAGTTGTGAGTATCCCCGTGGATAACCGCCATAAAGTTCGTTATCCACGGGGATAACGAATAGCGAAGGGTCGTTCATGCTGATTTCTCCATAAACCTCATATTCAACCGGAACTTTCGTTATGCTATAATGATGATTATCTTAATGGAATATAAACTGAGGTGAATAACGGTGCTAGACCGATTACAAGCGCTGGCCGACCGATACGACAAGCTGAGCGAATTGCTGTGCGATCCCGATGTATCCAGTGATCCCAAGCGGCTTAGAGAGCTGTCCAAGGAACAGTCGGACTTACAAGAGGCGTATGAGGCCTATACGGAATATAAAGAAGCGTCGCAGCAGCTGGAAGATGCGAAGCTGATGTTGAATGAGAAGCTTGACGACGAGATGCGCGAGATGGTGAAGCTGGAGATCGAAGAGCTCTCGCCGCGGGTGACGGAGTTGGAAGAGCGCATTCGCGTTCTGCTGTTGCCGAAGGACCCTAACGACGATAAGAACGTTATCGTGGAGATTCGCGGCGCTGCGGGCGGCGACGAGGCCGCTCTGTTCGCCTACGATCTGTACCGGATGTATACGAAGTTCGCGGATTCGCAAGGATGGCGCGTAGAGTTGATGGATTTCAGCGAGAATGATCTGGGCGGATTTAAAGAGGTTATCTTCATGATTAACGGCAAGGGTGCGTACAGCAAGATGAAATACGAGAGCGGGGCGCACCGGGTGCAGCGTATTCCGGTGACGGAATCCGGCGGACGCATTCATACATCGACGTCGACGGTAGCTGTGATGCCTGAAGTAGAGGATGTTGAGGTGGAAATTCTGGATAAGGATATCCGTATTGATACATTCTGCTCCAGCGGTGCCGGCGGCCAGTCTGTCAATACGACGAAGTCTGCGGTCCGCGTGCTTCACGTGCCGACGGGCATTATGGCGACGTGTCAGGACGGCAAGTCACAGAACGACAACAAGATGAAGGCGCTGCAGGTGCTTCGGGCGCGCATCTATGATGTCCGTCGCCAGGAGGAAGAGGCGAAGTATGCCGGTGAGCGAAAGAGCAAGGTGGGAACGGGCGATCGCAGCGAGCGAATTAGAACGTACAACTTTCCTCAGAGCCGCGTGACGGATCATCGCATTAACTTGACGCTCCATCGTCTGGATTCCGTTATGAACGGCGACCTGGAAGATATTGTAGGGCAGCTCACGATTGCCGAGCAAGCGGAATTGATGGAACGAGAATCGATGGGCAGCTAACACTGAGTTGAATAAGCAAGCGCCGGATAGCCGTAGAATTTGTCCCTTGCCGGGACATACAGGCATATCCGGTTTTTTGTTGGGATAGCGTTATCGGTGGCAACGATAGTGCAGTTGACGAATGGAGCATTCTGGCGACCTGTAGCGGCAGATGCGCGAGAGGAGAGGATGTTCGATGGATAATAAGTCGAATACGGATATTATATTCAGCGAAGGGCTGACTGTCAGGGAAGCCTGCCGCAAGGCGGCCGCTTGGCTTGCAGCTCAAGCAGTCGAGGAGGCTGACAGCAATGCGGAGCTGTTGCTCATGCATGTGCTGGAGTTGGACCGGGCGGCGTTGCTGCTTGCCTGGAACGATCCCTTCCCCCTGCATAAGGGAGAACAGTGGCAAGCGCTGCTGCGCCGCAAGGCATGCGGGGAGCCGATCCAATATATGATCGGCGAGCAATGGTTCTATGGCCGGCCGTTCACGGTAACACCGGCCGTGCTGATCCCGCGCCCCGAGACGGAGCTGCTCGTCGAGGCGGTGCTCACCGCCGCCGATCGGCTGTGGCCGGCGGCGGAGCGGCCCTCGGAGCCGCATAGCGCCGGCGCCGGAGCGGGCGCCGCAGCAGGGCCGACCGTCGTCGACGTCGGCACCGGCAGCGGCGCCATCGCCGTGACGCTGGCTGCGCAGCGTCACGATTGGCGCGTCAGCGCGTCCGATCTGTCGCCGGACGCGCTGGAGGTCGCCCGCAGGAACGCGGCCCGCCATGGGGTGGCGGACCGGGTGCAGTTCCTGCAGGGCGACCTGCTCGCACCCTATCTGCGAGGGTGCGGAAGTGGCGGGCGCGGCGACGTGTCGATCGACGCGCTAGTGTCCAATCCGCCGTATATACCGGCGGCGGATCTGCCCGGGCTGCAGCGCGAGGTGCGGGAGTTCGAGCCGCATCTCGCGCTGGACGGCGGGGCGGACGGGCTGGACCCGTACCGCCGCATGCTGGAGCAGCTGCGGGAGCTGCCGCAGCTACCCCGGCTTGTCGCCTTCGAGCTGGGCATCGGCCAGCCGTCCGTTGTCACCGACATGATGAGGGAGATGGGGGCGTGGAGTAGCATCGCGATCATCAAGGATTACGCAGGCATCGAGCGCCACATTATTGCGACACAGGAGTAGTGGTCGGCTGTTGATTGTATGTAGGGGTGGGGCTTTTCGCTCAAATGATCACATAGACTCGATAAAGTAGTGGGAATTGAGCGCTATCGCTCATTTTGGTCACATAGCCCCGCCAAGCATGCCTCGTGCCGCCAAAAAGTATGCCCCGTCAAGCCCATCTTGCCTTTCGCTTGACAAATGGGTCGAAAAGAGGCTCGTGCTGTGGCAATTGTACGATAAATCGTACAAAATGGACTAAAAAGAGGCCTGTGATGTGGAATTTGTACGATAAATCGTACAAAATGGACTAGAAAGAGGTCTGTGGTGCGGAATTTGTACGATAAATCATACAAAATGAACTAGAAAGGGCCCTGTGGTGCGAAATTTGTACGATAAATCGTACAAAATGGACTAGAAAGAGGCTCGTGCTGTGGCAATTGTACGATAAATCGTACAAAGTGTAAGCTATAGCGAGCCCCTTCCAGCTTTGCCACTCCCCGTCCCCTGTTCTACCGCTTATTCCGGCATCATGCCGGTGCTGATGGCAATCCGATTCCAACTGTTGATCGTGACAGCCGCCATTATCAGGTTGCCAATCTCCTCCTGATCATAGTGCCGTGCCGCTTCTTCATATACCGCATCCGGCACATGATTATCCGCTATAAGCGTAATGGCTTCTGTCAGCGCCAACGCCGCTCTCTCCTTGTCCGTGAAGAACGGCGTCTCCCGCCATGCATTCAGCGCATAGATGCGCCGCTCGGATTCACCGTAAGCTCTGGCGTCCTTTGTGTGCATATCGATGCAAAACGCACAGCCGTTTATTTGCGACGCCCTGATTTTGATCAGCTCCAATATCGTCTTGTCGATTCCTGATGTCTGCACATAATTTTCCATGTTCAGCATAGCCGTATAACCTTTCGGAACCACTTTGTTCATTTGCATCCTCTGTGTCATGAATATCCACTCCCTAATTTGAGATGTCGCCGCTGGCAGTGACGCCTGAATGTGACTCGATACAGTGTCAATACAACTGGCAGACGCTTCACGGATGAACAGCAAGCCAATTGAAGCTAAGCGTCGGCATCGCCGTTCAGAAGCTGCATTGCGGTTAATCGATGATCGGCAGCAAACGTCCAGAAGCTGCATTGCGGTTAATCGATGATCGGCAGCAAACGTTCAGAAGGTGCTTTGCAGTTGCTCGATGATCGGCAGCAAACGTTCAGAAGCTGCTTTGCAGTTGCTCGATGATCGACAGCAATGTGCCGCGGCTTACATCTCTAAGACAACATAGCATCCGGAATTGTGACATGCTGCAGTTTATCCGGATTTTTAATCATATAGATCGATTCGATCCGCCGACTGTCTGCAGTCAAGTGGAACGACAGCACGGTTACAGCCGCCCCATCTTTCACAATGACCACGCCCGGCGATCCATTGACTAACACGAGCATATGGCCATCAGCCAGGAATCCTCTCGGTACGATGCCGCACATAAGCGCGGCAACGCGCTCCTTGCCCAGAATGGGGAATATAGCGGTGCGCACTTTTCCTCCCCCGTCGCTTTTCACGACGACATCCGAAGCAAGCAGCTCAAGCAGCGCTTCCTTGTTTCCCGTTTCCGAAGCATGCATGAACGCTTTCACAATAGCGTCCGCGTTCGGGGCCCGAAGCACGGGCTCTCGTCTGCACTCCGCCAGCTTGGCTTTCGCTCTGCTGAATATTTTTCGGCAATTCGCCTCCGACTTCCCCGTCGCTTCCGCAATGTCTGGATAGCTGTAGCCCAGCGTCTCCTTCAGCAGGAACACCGCTCGTTCCATTCCGCTCAGCTCCTGCAGCATGATGAGCATCGCATATGTTGTCTCTTCTTGCCGCTCCAGCCGGTGCCCGGGCTCCTGACTGCTTGAATATGCGGTTACAAGCGGCTCCGGCAGCCAGATGCCCGTATACACTTCTCGCTTCTTGCGCGCCGATTTGATGAAGTTGAGGCAGCGGTTCGTCACCATTCTCACCAAGTATGCCTTCTCATGCCGAACATCCTGCTCCTCCAGCCGATCGTATCGGGCGAATACCTCCTGCACCATATCCTCTGCATCATTGTAAGAACCCAGCATTTTATAGGCATGCCGAAGCAATAATGCGTAATACTGTCTATAGATTGGTGAAATGTCCAATTCGTCACCTCTTCCGCAATCTTTGTGAAGCCATTATAGCGGACCTCATCTCAAAAAAGAAAGATTCATAGATTTGGAAGGTTTATAGGCTACTCATGCCGGGCATAATGACGGATAGAGACGTTCCGGGACGCAAGCAGGCACGCCGACGGGCGAGCGAGAGGAGCTTGTGCATATGTCCAGCTATTATTCTAATTCTACTTATTCGGCCCAATCCTATAAATTTCCTTATCGTTCTTCCTACGGATTTATCGTTATTGCCATTATTCTGTTGATGATGAGTTGGGAGTCCCAGAAGATCGACGCCGCCATGACGGCGGGAAGCATTCCCGAAGAGGCTATCCGCCTGCGCATTCTCGCCCATTCCGATTCCCCTGCGGATCAGCTGGTGAAGCGTGTTGTGCGCGATGCGATTGTGAAGCAGATGGGAAGCTACACGGCGCAGCCTGCGACAATTGAGGAAGCGCGAGCAGTCATGCAGGAGCATATGCCGGAGATTGAGGAGACGGTAGCGGAGGTGCTGAGAAGCAGAGGATTCTCCTATTCCTTCTCCGTGCAGCTGAATAACGTGCAATTCCCTACGAAAATGTACGGAAATGAAGTATACCCGGCAGGCGAATACGAAGCGCTGCTCATTACGCTGGGGGAGGGCAACGGTCAGAATTGGTGGTGCGTTCTGTTCCCTCCGCTCTGCTTTGTGGATGCGGCGACTGGGGAAGCGTCAGCTGCTTCTGCTTCGGCGGATGCGTCGGCAGGCACAGTGTCTGCTGGGCAAGACGCTGATAAGCAGTCTGCAGCAGCAGGCGAAGCGCCCGAGGTGAAATTTTTCTTATGGGAAATGATCCAGAAGCTGATCGACTGGATTAAATCGTTATTTTGAAAGACAGGCCTGTGATTATGTTATAATAGCGTTGAATTAACGACTATGGTATGAAGGTTGAATATAAGACATGATGGATACGAAGATATGGCAAGCTAACGGGCATACCCAGTCCTTGCAGGAAGCGGCGGAACTGCTGCGGAACGGGGGGCTGGTCGCATTTCCAACAGAGACGGTGTACGGCTTGGGCGCCAATGCGGCGGATAACGATGCCGTGCAGGGCATCTTCCGCGCGAAGGGTCGCCCTTCCGACAACCCGCTCATTGTGCATATTGCGGATATGGAGCAGTTGGACGGGCTGGTAGAGCCTTATCCGCCTCTGGCAAGACGCCTGATGGAGAAGTATTGGCCGGGACCGCTTACGCTGGTGCTGCCGGTGAAGGCCGGGGCGCTGTCGCCGCTCGTGACGGCAGGCCTTCCGACCGTAGGCGTCCGCATGCCGGATCATGACCTTGCGCTGCAATTGCTGCGGCAAGCCGGTTGCCCCGTGGCGGCGCCAAGCGCCAACCTGTCCGGGCGCCCCAGTCCGACGACGGCCGACCATGTAGCGGACGATCTGACGGGGCGAATAGACGGTATCGTGGACGGAGGAGCTACAGGTGTGGGACTGGAGTCGACGGTCGTGGAGCTGGCGAACGCAGAGACGGTGCGTATTCTGCGACCAGGCGGGGTAACGATGGAGTCGCTCACAGCAGCGCTGCCGAATATTCGAATCATTCGTGAAGGTTTGTTTGAAGCGGATGATCAAGCCCCGCGTTCGCCTGGCATGAAGTATACGCATTATGCGCCGAAGGGCGAGCTGTACCTCGTGCGAGGGCAACCTTCTGCTGTAACAGCCTATATTAACGATGAGCTGATGCAGGCGGAGGCGGTAGGAGTGAAGACAGGCGTACTCGCTTTCCGCGAGAGGACTCATAAGTACGAAGCGGCTGACCTTGTGGAAGATTGCGGCAGCGAGCAGAATGTGGAGGAAGCGGCCCAGCGCTTGTATGGCGCGTTGCGGCGCTTCGACGACGAAGGGATAGAACGGATGTGGGCCGAAGGATGCGTGCCGGACGGCGGCATCGGAGAGGCATTGTTGAATCGGTTAGCGAAGGCGGCGGGACATCGTATCGTGAATACGTAACACATGTTTCCCCCCTTGTCCGCATATGTTGAGTAGAGACCATGTGGACATGGGGGAGATAGTAGGATGGAATATACAGGCGGATTCATTACCCTGTTTATTATTGCCGTCGCGTTGGGCTTCGATGCCTTCTCACTTGGACTTGGCATTGGGCTGAAGGGCATTCGGCTGCTGGATATCGCCAAGCTGGGAGTTGTCATTGGGTTATTCCATGTCATTATGCCTATTGGCGGCATGCTGACGGGACAGCTTGTAAGCGGTCTGCTCGGCGATGTAGCGACCATATCAGCAGGCGTATTGCTCATGCTGTTGGGCGGCCACATGATTTATAGCTCCTTTAAAGGAGAAGAAGTGCAGTCCTTTAATCACAGATCAGGATGGGGACTGCTCATGCTGGCAGCAAGCGTAAGCGTTGACGCCTTTTCGGTTGGTGTGACGTTGGGCATGTTCTGGGCGGATTTTTGGTTGACTGTGCTACTGTTTGGATTTTTCGGCGGACTTATGTCTATGCTGGGCTTGCTGCTGGGACGCAAAGTAAGCGCCAATCTGGGGGAGTACGGAGAAGCGTGCGGCGGAGCCATTCTGCTCGTATTCGGCATTTTGTTCATAACCTAGAGATAACGTCAAGCACAACAGGAAGGAGATGACAGCATGAAGCGAATTTTATTCGTATGTACAGGCAATACATGCCGCTCGCCGATGGCTGAGGCCATCTTGCGGCATAAGGCTCGGGAGAGAGGGATTCCGGTGGAAGTCCGGTCGGCCGGCGTGTCGACGATTGACGGATTGCCGATATCGGCACATTCTCTGGAAGCGCTGCGCCGCCGGGACGTCTCGCATGCCGGCTCGTCTTCGTCCTTAACGCCGGAGGCGATCCGGTGGGCCGATCTGATTCTGACGATGACGTCAGGGCATAAGCGTGAATTGCTGCAGTGGCATCCAGAGTCGGTGGACAAGACCTATACCTTGAAGGAATACGCTATACAGCATGCATCGGTATTGCGAGATATTGCGGAGCTGGAGGGACTCTACACCGATATGCAGATGAAGCAGGCGCTGGGAGACCAGCTGTCGGATGCAGAGCGCGCACGGCTGCTGGAGCTGGAGCGACGCATTCCCAGCTTCGATATCGCCGATCCCTTCGGCGGTCCGTTATCGCTGTATAACAGCTGCTCCGATGAGATCGAAGAAGCGGTGGACAAGCTGCTTGACCGGCTTTAAGCAACTTTAAATCAATGGATTGATTATTTTCATCGTTTGAGCTATGATGAGGGAGACGATAATAGTATCCAATGTAACTGGCGACGAAAGTGGGCATACCACGGTGGAGCATTGGATGATACGGCCGGTCGCCTGGGCAAAGAGCATCATGCATACGTGCATGTACTGCTCTTTTTTTCGTTTTTTCCGAGGTAACAAGGTATACTATCAGCAGAGGGATATGCAGCATGAGCGCGATTGCGGGCACATGCGAGCAATATGATTTTGCGAAAGGGTGTTTACTTTGAAAATTGCAATTGGTGCTGATCACGCAGGATATCGGTTAAAGGATGAAATCGTCCCCCTTATTGAATCTTTTGGTCACGAAATTGTAGATGTCGGCTGTAATTGCGAGCAATCGGTCGATTATCCGGATTATGCGTTGCCTGTATGCGAGATGGTGGCGGAAGGGAAGGCTGATCGCGGCATTCTCATCTGCGGCACTGGCATTGGTATGTCGATCGCGGCGAACAAGTATCCCGGCATTCGCTGCGCGCTTGTGCACGATCACTTCTCCGCCCAAGCGACCCGGGAGCATAATGATACGAATGTGCTTGCTATGGGCGAGCGCATTATCGGTCCAGGCGTTGCAATGGATATTGTGCGCATATGGTTGGAGACGCCGTTCTCTGAAGGCGAGCGTCATATTGGGCGGGTTAACAAAGTGATGCAGCTGGAAAAGAAGTTTTCCATCCATCCCTAGTACGGTGGTCATTCGCAATCTGACGGAAGGAGTCGGCTTATGGGAATAGATGAATCGATGAATCCGGGCTGGTCTGCGGAGGTTGAACGCATACTTCAGGAATTGATAGAAGCGGGCGGGCTGCAAGCCGGACAGCTGCTTGTGGTCGGAGCCAGTACGAGCGAAGTGCTGGGCGAGCGAATCGGAACTGCGGGAGCGCTGCAAGTGGCGGAGAGCATATTCGCTGGCGTGGAAGCGGTCCGAGCCCGTATTCCGTTCGTTCCGGTCTATCAGTGCTGCGAGCACTTGAATAGAGCGCTTGTCATTGAGAGGAATGCTGCGGAATCCTATGGCCTGGAGCCTGTCCATGCCGTTCCCGTGGCGAAGGCGGGCGGCTCCATGGCTGCCTATGCATACAGCCAGTTCACTGCGCCTTGTCTCGTGGAAGCTGTGCGAGCACATGCGGGCATCGATATTGGCGATACGTTCATCGGCATGCACTTGCGCCATGTTGCCGTGCCTGTCAGGCCGACGATTCGCTTCATCGGCGCCGCTCATGTCACGATGGCTTACACAAGGCCGAAGCTGATCGGCGGGGAGAGGGCGCAGTACCGGATGCCCGAACAGCGGCTAACGGAGCGGCAATCTGCGCATCATTGTGAATAACGAACCAGTGAATTAGCGAGCATATGGCGTATGCATGCTGTATGAACTCGCCTCAAATATAAGGAGGAATTGAGAGTGGAGCAACTACGCAAGCAAGATCCCGAAGTACTGAAGGCACTAGGACTGGAGCTGCAGCGTCAGCGCGATAACATCGAGTTGATCGCATCGGAGAATATCGTCAGCGAGGCTGTGCTGGAAGCGGCTGGTTCTGTTCTGACGAATAAGTATGCGGAAGGATACCCTGGCAAGCGCTTCTACGGCGGCTGCGAGCATGTCGATATCGTAGAGGATATCGCCCGCGACCGCGCGAAGGAACTGTTCGGAGCCGAGCATGCTAACGTGCAGCCGCATTCCGGAGCGCAAGCGAACATGGCGGTCTATCTGGCTGCCTTGAAGCCTGGCGATACGGTGCTTGGCATGAACCTGGCGCATGGCGGACACCTGACACATGGCAGCCCGGTTAATGCTTCCGGCTTGCTCTACAACTTCGTAGCCTACGGCGTGCAGGAAGATTCCTTCACGATCGATTATGAGGAAGTGCGCAAGCTGGCGTTCAAGCATCGTCCTCGCATGCTGGTAGCAGGCGCAAGCGCGTACCCGCGCGTAATCGACTTCGAGAAGCTGGCGGCCATCGCGAACGATGTTGGCGCTCTGTTCATGGTAGATATGGCGCATATTGCAGGGCTTGTCGCTGCAGGTCTGCATCCCAATCCGGTTCCGCATGCCCACTTCGTAACTACGACGACGCACAAGACGCTGCGGGGACCTCGCGGCGGCATGATCCTGTGCAGGAAGGCATGGGCGGCGGCGATCGACAAGGCGGTCTTCCCTGGCTCCCAAGGCGGTCCGCTTATGCATGTCATCGCAGCCAAGGCGGTAGCGTTGGGTGAGGCGCTACAGCCTTCTTTCAAGCAATACGCACAGAATGTCGTGAACAATGCCAAGGTGCTGTCCGAAGAGCTCATGGCGAAAGGTATCAACATCGTATCTGGCGGAACGGACAATCACTTGATACTGATCGATACCCGCAATCTGAACATTACGGGCAAAGCCGCCGAGCATGTGCTAGATGAAATTGGCATCACGGTCAACAAAAATGCGATTCCATTCGATCCGACGAGTCCGTTCGTCACAAGCGGCATTCGGATCGGTACGCCAGCTGCGACGACCCGTGGCATGGATGAAGAAGCGATGAAGGTTATCGCAGATATTATCGCCATGGTATTGAAGCAGCCTGAGGATGCTACAGTGAAGGAGCAAGCGCTCAGCAAGGTAAGAGAGTTGACAGCGAAGTTCCCGCTTTATCCCGAGATGAAATACTAATATTACCCTTTTTTGAACCCCCGTCCCGGCTTCGTGCCGGGGCTTTTTTTGTTGCTAGAAATCTTGAAGTACGCAAGGCGATTTGTGCTTATCCGCAAGAAACTTTTTGCTGGAATGGGACATGATAAGACAGTGAACCAAGGGATGGTTATCAAGGTACAGAGTGGGCTGAAAAAGGGGTGAAAGTTCAAAAAAATCGATTCTTTTAGAAATATTTTTAATACCATAATATCACAGTAATGTTAACTATACATTGAGAATTTTCGAAAAACTTCTTCTGAAAAACGCTGCAACGTAGCGTAGCTTTAAAGCAAATTTACTATATAGCAATCAGGTAATAAAGCGTTAAAGTGACTATATGACAACATTGTGAAGTGATTTGAGCTATTTCAAGCCAGCACTGGGTTTGCTGACGCAGTCGGTATTTGGAAATAAAATTGGACCAATATATGATTGACAATAATAAAAATGAAATAGTATATTGTTAAACGTTAATGTAGAATGTGAACCTTGTGTAAAGCTTTTTATTTTCAATAAATTGGATGTTATTTCTTGATGATCTGCTTAATCCCTATTGCTTTTAATACGGTTTCAAACAAAATACACATAGAATTGGGAGTTGAATTTTCATGAAAGGAAGTTTCAAAAAGTCAACGCTGTTCATGCTTGTATTCGTACTTGCGCTCAGCACAGTGCTCGCAGCTTGCGGCAAAGACAAAGAGGAAACGGGCCAAGGCGGAAAAGGTGAAGAGGGTAATGCTGCAGCGGCTGAATTCCGGTTCACGATAGCAAGCGATCCACCGTCGCTAGACCCTGCCCTGATGAAGGATTCTACATCCGGCATCGTAGCGGCCGGCCTGTATGAAGGTCTTACGCGCCTGAATGCGGAGGGCTTCCCTGAACCAGCAGTAGCAAAGGATTGGACAGTGTCGGAAGACGGTCTGACCTACATCTTCAATCTTCGCGACGATGTGAAGTGGAGTAACGGCGACAGCGTTACCGCGCATGACTTCGAGTATGCCTGGAAGCGCGTCATCAATCCGACAACTCCTGCGGATTATGCTTACAAGATGAATTATATTGAGAATGCGGAAGCATACAATGCCGGTGAGATGACAGACGCCGCTCAAGTAGGCATCAAAGCGACAGGCGACTATACGCTGGAAGTGAAGCTGCATTCGCCTACTCCGTACTTCCCGAGCATCGTTGCTTTCTACACGTTCTACCCGGTTCACCAAGCGACAGTGGAAGCGTCTGAAGGCTGGGCTGCGGAGCAAGAGACGATTGTCTCTAATGGACCGTTCAAGCTGAAGCAGTGGGCGCATGAAGACAAGCTGGTACTGGAGAAGAACCCGGATTATTATGCTACAGACAAGATTGGCTTCGACAAGGTCACGCTCACAGTCGTTAACGATGAGAACACGATCTTCAACCTGTACGAGACAGACAAGATTGACTGGATCGGCGCGCAAGCTGGCGCATTGTCCATTGACCGTACGCCTAAGATGATTGAAGAAGGTAAAGCGACTGTTCACAATGTAGGGTCGGTATACTACTACGAGTTCAATCATGCGAAAGCTCCGTTCGACAATGCCAAGATCCGTAAAGCGTTCGCGATGTCGATTGACCGCCAATCGTTAATCGACAACGTCACAAAAGCGAAGCAAACGCCGGCATACGGCATTGTCCCGCCTAACATTGCAGGCGCTGACGACCAGACTTACCGCGCTATGTATGCAGACAGCTTCTTCCAAGAAAATGTAGAGGAAGCCAAGAAGCTTCTGGAAGAAGGAATGAAGGAAAAAGGCATCTCGGAGATGCCAGAAATCACGTTGCTGTACAACACAAGCGAAGGCCATAAGAAAATGGCTGAAGCTGTCGTCGATATGTGGCGCAAAAACCTGGGTGTGGAAGTGAAGCTGGCCAATCAGGAGTGGGGAACATTCCTGGAAGCGAAGAAAGCGGGCCAATTCGATATCGCCCGTTCTGGTTGGGGAGCGGACAACAATCACCCGAACTCCTTCGTAGTCGACTTGCTCCATCCAAAATCGGGCAACAATGACGGCAAGTATATGAATGAAGAGGTTGGCAAGCTGCTTGATGCTTCACTGAAGCTGCCTGACATGAAAGAAAGTCTTGATCTGATCGCACAAGCGGAGAAGATCGCTTTCGAGCAAGACATGGCCGTACTGCCGGTGTACTACTATACAACTGTTACAATGCTTAAGGATGGATTCAAGGGCGTTGGTCCTGACTACTCCGGCACAATTGACTGGGTATTCGGCAGCAAAGAGTAACCTTCAAACGAAAGGGTATATATAGTCATCCTATATATACCCTTTTCAAGATATTAAAGTGTATAAGCGAAGGGTTGCTACCGGAATGCAATACGCTGCTTCATTAAAGATCAAGAGAGTAGGTGAACCTTTGGTCCGCTACATTACAAGCAAATTCATCTTTATGCTGTTGTCCCTATTCCTGCTTGTTACCGCCACGTTCTTCCTTATGAACGCCATTCCGGGCAGTCCCTTGCAGTCAGAGAAGGCAACGAGCGAGGCGGTCCAGAAAAACCTGGAGGCTTATTACGGCCTGGATAAGCCTTTGTTTCAACAATACACGACTTACTTGAACAACCTGCTGCAAGGTGACCTTGGCATATCCATGAAGAAAAAGTTTCAGTCTGTTGACAAAATGATTAAGGATTCATTCGGCTATTCATTAAGACTTGGCTTGTCTGCCATTGTGACATCCGTTGTAGTGGGGAGCTTGCTAGGTATTATTGCGGCGATGCATCACCGCAAATTTTTGGATAACATGGCGATGATTATCGCCGTTATCGGCTTGGCGGTGCCCAGCTTGGTTCTGGCGCCCATATTGCAATATATGTTTGCTGTAAAGTTTCCTGTGTTCGCTGTTGCAGGTCTTGATGATCCGCTTGACTATGTGCTTCCGACCATCACGCTTGCGTCTGGGCCGATTGCGTTTATTGCCAGACTGCTTAGATCGACCATGATTGAAGTGTTGAACGCCGATTTTATTAAAACTGCAAAATCCAAAGGCCTTTCCGGATATTTGATCGTATGGAGACATGCGCTGCGTAATTCCATGCTGCCTGTTGTTACCTATTTGGGATACTTGACGGCAGGTATTATTACAGGATCTGTTGTCATTGAAGAAATATTCGCCATACCTGGTATCGGAAAGTACTTTGTTCAAAGTGTGACAGATAGAGATTATCCTCTCATCATGGGGATTACGATTTTTTACGCCGTTATATTAATGGTGGCCCGGTTCTTGGCGGATGTGGCGTACGTGCTTGTTGATCCGCGTATGCGCAAATCCGGTGGAAAGGGAGGGGAATAAAATCATGTCCGATAAATATCACACAGCCGCTCCTGAAGGACTGACTCCCGAGATGTTCGAAAAGCTTCCGAAATCGGAGAAGATGGATTCCGGTGAAGGACGCAAGAGCTTGACGGCTTGGCAAGATATATGGATGCGTCTCGTTAGCAACAAGCTCGCGATGACGGGATTCTGGATTATTGTGATCATGGCGGTATGTGCAATCGCCATTCCCATCCTATCTCCGAATGACCATAGCACCAACTATTTGGATAATACAAACGCTGCGCCTAGCGCCGCTCATTGGTTCGGAACGGACGATCTGGGCCGCGATATGCTGGAGAGGACGTGGAAGGGCGCGCAAGTCTCCCTGTTCGTAGGCGTTGTAGCCGCACTGATTGATTTGGTTATCGGTATTATATACGGCGGTATTATGGGCTACTTCGGAGGCAAGGTCGATGAAGTGATGAATCGCTTCTCGGAAATTCTCGCTGCCATTCCGTATCTGCTGGTCGTAATTCTCCTTCTCGTTGTCATGGAGCCGAGCATAATGACCATTATCATTGCGATGTCTATAACCGGCTGGATTAATATGGCCTGGATTGTGCGCGGACAGATTATGCAGTTGAAGAATCAAGAGTATGCGCTGGCCTCGAAGTCGCTCGGTGCCGGCGCATTCCGGATCATATTCCGCCATCTTATTCCCAACGCGATGGGACCGATTCTGGTCACATTAACGCTGACGATCCCGAACGCGATCTTTACCGAGGCGTTCCTGAGCTTCCTCGGCCTGGGCGTACAGTCGCCGGTTGCTTCATGGGGTACGATGATTGATGAAGGCGTTAGCGCGATCGATTTGTTCCCTTGGCGTTTGCTGTTCCCCGCGTTTTTCCTGAGCTTGACGATATTTGCATTTAACGTTCTGGGCGATGGCCTGCGGGATGCGTTCGATCCGAAGCTGAAGAAATGAACATTCCGGCGAAAAGGAGGTCATAATGGCCATGAAAACTTTGTTGGAAGTAAACAACTTACATGTATCCTTCGATATCTATGCCGGTGAAGTGCAGGCTATACGCGGCGTGAGCTTCGATGTAAAGCAAGGCGAAGCGATTGCAATCGTCGGCGAATCCGGGTCTGGTAAAAGTGTAACGGCACAATCCATTATGCGATTGAATCCTTCTCCGCCAAGCCGGATCAAGGAAGGTTCCATTATATTCGATGGGATGGATCTGCTCACGCTGTCAGAGAAGGAGATGCAGAAGATCCGTGGCAACAAGATCGGCATGATCTTCCAGGACCCCATGACGTCGCTTAATCCCACGATGACCGTAGGCGCGCAGATTATGGAAGGATTGACCAAGCACCAGAAGCTGAGCAAAGGGAAAGCGGCAACCCGTGCGGTTGAGATGCTGGATCTGGTCGGCATACCGAATCCGGCGGCGCGTCTGGATGCTTATCCGCATCAATTCTCGGGAGGCATGCGCCAGCGGGTGATGATTGCGATCGCGCTGGCATGCAATCCGTCTCTGCTAATAGCGGATGAACCGACGACGGCACTGGACGTTACGATTCAGGCGCAGATCATGGAAGTGATGAAGGATCTGCAGAAGAAGATGGGAACGTCGATTATTCTTATTACCCATGACCTGGGTGTCGTTGCTGATGTGTGCGACCGCGTCATTGTCATGTATGCCGGCAAAGTGGTCGAGACGGGTACGAAGTGGGAGATATTCCATCATCCTCAGCATCCTTATACGCGCGGCTTGCTTCGCTCGTTGCCGCGGCTGGACCAGAAGAAGGATGAACCGCTTATTCCCATCAACGGCATGCCGCCGGACTTGATTAAGCCGCCTTCGGGCTGCAGCTTCTGCGCCCGTTGCGATGAAGCGATGAGAGTGTGCGTCGATCATGATCCCGCTCTGGAGCCGCTCAAGGGCAGCGATACACATTCAGCCGCTTGTTGGATGCTGCACCCGTATGCGAAGCGGGAGGTGCCCGTATGAGCTCCCCACTAGTGGAAGTGAAGGATCTGCGCAAGTTTTTCAACTTGGGCAGCAATAAAGTGTTGCAGGCAGTTAACGATATCAGCTTTTCCATCGGACGCGGAGAGACGGTTGGCGTCGTCGGCGAGTCCGGATGCGGGAAGTCCACGGCCGGTAGGACGATTCTGCGTCTGTATGAGCCGACCAGCGGCAGCGTGACGTTCGACGGGAAGGATATCTATAAGCTGCGCGGTTCCAGCCTGAAGGATCTGCGCCGCAATATGCAGATGATCTTCCAGGACCCGTACGCATCGCTGAATCCTCGTCTTACTGTGACGGATATTATCGGCGAGGCGCTGGACATTCATAATCTGGCGGGCAGCAAGGCCGAGCGCAAGCGCAAGGTGGAAGGTCTGCTGGACCTCGTCGGCCTGAATCCGGATCACGCCATCCGTTATCCACACGAGTTCTCTGGCGGTCAGCGGCAGCGTATCGGAATTGCCAGAGCGCTGGCGGTCGATCCGAAGTTCATTATTGCCGATGAGCCGATCTCTGCGCTGGATGTGTCCATTCAAGCGCAGGTCGTTAATCTTATGAAGGATTTGCAGAGGAGCATGGGCTTGACGTATCTCTTCATCGCCCATGACCTGTCCATGGTCAAGCACATCAGTGACAGAGTAGCAGTCATGTACTTGGGCAAGATTGTTGAATTGGCGGATAGCGACAAGCTTTACGACGATCCGCGACATCCCTATACGCGCGCATTGCTGTCGGCTATTCCGATACCGGATCCCGAGGTGGAAGCGAAGCGGGAGCGGATCGTGCTGCAAGGCGATCTGCCAAGTCCGATTAATCCGCCCAAGGGCTGTCAGTTCCATACTCGCTGTCCTATGGCGACGGAGAAGTGCAAGACAGATGAGCCGAAGCTGCTTGAAGTGAAGAAGGGGCATTTCGCCTCTTGCCATTACGCTTGATTAAGATGCGATTGGCGAAGGCCAGATCGCTCATATAGGTTGGAATAAGCCGGGATGCATGCTTGCAAGCAGCTTCCCGGCTTATCTTGTTTGTATACACTTGTAATGGGAATAATAGAGATGCATCAGATTATTGACAGTGCTATAATAAATGGGATTGTGTCCATCTAAGGGGTGGACGATGTTGATAACGTTATTTTGGGAGGAATTACGCTCCATGAGCAAATTGGTTATATGTGATCATCCCCTGATCCAGCACAAGCTGACGTTCATTCGGGATAAAGAGACAAATACGAAGGATTTCCGAGAGCTTGTTGATGAAGTGGCGACGCTCATGGCCTATGAGATTACGCGTCACATTCCGCTGGATACGATTAAGGTGGAGACGCCTGTCGCAATCGCCGATGCCAAGATCGTATCGGGCAGAATGCTGGGACTCGTACCGATCCTCAGAGCAGGTCTTGGCATGGTGGACGGCATATTGAAGCTGATTCCGTCCGCTAAGGTAGGGCACATCGGACTTGCACGGGATCATGAGACTCTGAAGCCTATGGAATATTATATTAATCTGCCTACCGATGCGAAGGAGAGGCTTCTCATCGTCATCGATCCCATGCTAGCGACAGGAGGCTCTGCGATTGCGGCAATTAACTCTCTCAAGCAGAGAGGGTGCGATCACATCAAGCTGATGTGTCTTATCGCTGCGCCGGAAGGCGTGAAAGCCGTTCAGGACGCACATCCGGACATCGATATCTATATTGCTGCCCTGGATGAACGTCTTGACGAGAGAGGCTATATTATCCCGGGTCTTGGCGATGCGGGAGATCGCATGTTCGGCACCAACTGACAGAGCAATCCGAATTATAGAAGTGGGAGTGGGAGATTCGTGTCTAAGTTGAAGGTAATGACGATATTTGGCACCAGGCCGGAAGCGATCAAGATGGCGCCGCTTGTGCTGGAGCTGCAGAAGCGTGAAGAAGATATCCAATCGATCGTATGCGTAACAGCTCAACATCGACAAATGCTGGATCAGGTTCTGGAATTTTTCGAAATCCAGCCGGATTACGATCTGGATGTCATGAAGCAACGTCAGACGCTCACGGAGACAACCGTTAAGGTGCTGCAAGGTCTGGAGCCGATCCTGGAGGAGGCGAGGCCGGATATCGTTCTTGTGCACGGCGATACGCAGACGACGTTCCTGGCGAGCTATGCGGCGTTCCTGAAGGGGATCAAGGTCGGTCATGTAGAGGCGGGACTGCGCACATGGAACAAGATGTCGCCTTATCCGGAGGAGATGAATCGCCAGCTGGCCGGTGTGCTTTCAGATATTCATTTCGCGCCTACGGGCTGGTCGGCGGGCAATCTGCGCAAGGAGAACAAGTCCGAAGAGACTATCTATGTGACGGGCAATACCGCCACGGATGTATTTCAGTATACAGTGGATGAGTCTTTCACTCACCCTGTGCTTGATTGGGCGCGTGGCAAGCGGATGATTCTGATGACCGCTCACCGTCGCGAATCGCTAGGCGAGCCGCACCGTAACATCTTTCAAGCGGTGAAGCGGATTGCGGATGAACATGAAGACGTCGCGATTGTCTATGCCGTCCACCTTAATCCTGCTGTGCGCGAACCGGCTGAAGAGATACTGGGCAATCATCCTCGGATCTCGCTGATCGAGCCGCCTGATGTATTTCAGTTCCATAATTTCTATCCGCACGCCTATATGATCTTGACCGATTCCGGCGGTTTGCAGGAGGAAGCGCCCTCCTTCGGCGTCCCTACCCTGGTATTACGGGATACGACGGAACGACCGGAGGGCATCGAGGCTGGCACGCTGGAGTTGGTCGGGACGGATGAGGCACGCGTATATGAGCGTACGAAGGCACTGCTAACCGACACGTCGCTATACTGTCGGATGAGCCAGGCTGCGAATCCTTATGGCGACGGACGGGCATCAGAGCGCATAGTCGACGCCATTCTGCATCATTTTGGAAGAACGGGGACAAGACCTGATTCGTTCACAGAACGTTCATAGTTGCCATCAGATTGGGGCGCAAGCTGCAGAATGTACAGTGTACAGTGCTACTGTATGGTTTCGCGGGTCTGGGAATCCTTGTGGAACAAGGATTTATGGGATGTTATACTAGCAATTTGCTATCGGATTTCAATTGACAAACCTTGCGCCGCTTCGATAAAATATATGAGGATTGACAGGGGTAATGGCCATGAATGAGAGTAACAAAGGAGATAATCCATGGAAGGCTGCGGCACTTGTCGGAGCGCTTGGCATGGATGTCGGCATTTGTATTTTCATAGGTTATTGGCTTGGATCAAGAGCTGGAGAATCCATGGGCGATGCGAATGCCGGGAAGATCGTCGGCATGCTCATTGGCTTGGCTGCCGGCATTATCTCGGCTATCCTGATCGTCAGGAAGGTGTTGGAGAACTCCGATGGATAACATCCTGAGATCGGCTATGCGCTTGCTGTTCTTTCTCATGTTGGCATGCCTTGTGTTATGGGCAGCAGTTCCGGATTGGAAGACCGTATCAATGGGCTTGCTAGCGGGTTTGGCCGCCAGTGCAATGAATGCGTTTTTATTGAGGCGAAGGATTGCATTGGTAACAGATGCCGCGCTGAGCGAAAAGCGCAAACGGCGCAGTTTGGGATTTGGTAACCGAATTGCAATGGTATTGTTGCTGGCCATGATCGCTTATCGGTACCCGGAGGTCATGAGTTTGCCTGCAGCGCTTATCGGCAGTATGGTCATGCCGTTTCTTATATTAGCGGCGGCGATCAGACACACGATTAAGGAAAACAATGGAAAGGGGTGATACTGTACATGCATTTGTTTCCTATAGTTAACATCATGGGCATTGATTTTGACTTGTCTGCGATTATTGCGATTCTTGTATCGGTAACCATTACCTTTGTAATCGCAAGACTTGCAGTGCGGAATTTGTCAGTGGATAATCCGTCCAAGATGCAGAACTTTATGGAGTGGGTAGTTGAATTTATTCATTCAACGATTGCGAGCTCTATGCCAGTCCAAAAAGCGAAGGCGTATATTTCGTTGGGTATGACGCTGATTATGTTCATATTCATATCCAATTTGCTAGGACTGCCTTTTATGGTTGTAACAGATGCAACTCAGCCGTATCCGTGGATAGGCGTTACGGAACAATATTTGGCTGACCATGGCGGAACCGCGCATATCGCTTGGTGGAAATCGCCTACAGCAGATTTGGGTGTGACGGCAGGTTTGGCTATTGTTGTGTTTGTCCTTGTCCATTACCTGGGCATTAAGCTGAACCGCAAACACTATTTCCAACACTATTTGCACCCGTATCCTGTGTTTTTTCCCGTGAACGTTATTGAGACGCTTGCTAAACCGCTTACGCTTGCTCTGCGTCTATACGCTAACATTCTGGCGGGCGAGATACTGATTTCAACAATTTTGAAACTCAGTTATATCGGGATTCCGTTTATGATGGCATGGCAAGGTTTCAGTATTTTCGTTGGCGCCATTCAAGCCTTCTTGTTCACGGTTTTGACTATGGTGTACATCTCTCAAGCGACCATCCATGATGATCATGAAGAGGTAGAGCCTGTTAAAGCAGGGGTAGAACATGCGAAAGCATGAGTATTAGAATTACGCTTTGGATTGAAGCGTGAAGCTCTTGATCCGAAGATATATTCTTGCAGTTCAAGATAAATATACACTATTTTGAGGAGGAGTTAATCAATGGAAGTATTAGCAGCAGCAATTGCAGTAGGTTTGGGCGCGATCGGCGCGGGTATCGGTAATGGTATGATCGTAAGTAAGACGGTAGAAGGTATCGCTCGTCAGCCTGAGCAAAAATCCGCTCTTCAAACGACAATGTTCATCGGTGCCGGTATTGTTGAGGTTGTGCCAATCATTGGCGTTGTTATTGGCTTCTTGGCGTTCTTCAGCTAATCCAAATCACTCGAATAGGCGGGGATGGCCTAGCCCTCTTCGCCTTTGTTTTGATTATAAGGGGATAAACCGGTTATGAAAGGAGTGCAGCTATGGAAATCGTGTTTTCGAATACAATTATCACCATTATCGCTTTTGTTCTGTTGTATTTAGCGTTAAATAAATGGGCATTCGGTCCGTTGTTCGGGGTAATGGAGAAGCGCAGACAATTGATCCTGGAGCAAATGAACACAGCTGATTCCAGCCGTAAGCAAGCAGAGGCTTCGATGGCAGAACAGAAAGCGGCACTGGAACAGGCTCGTAAGGAAGCGCATCAGATTCTTGAGCAAGCTAGAGTGACAAGCTCCAAGCAAGCCGAAGACATTGTAGAATCCGCGAAGTCGGAAGCTAATCGTCTGAAGGGCGACGCGCTTAAGGATATCGAAAGCGAAAAGAACAAGGCGATTGCCGCTCTTCGTTCCGAGGTGGGCGGTATCTCCGTGCAGATCGCTTCCAAAATTATCGAGAAGCAAGTGGATGAGAAGTCGCAAGAGCAGCTTGTTGACAAGTACCTGAAAGAGGTAGGAAGCAAATGAGCCGGGATGCGGTCGTAGCGAAGCGCTACGCTAAAGCGTTGTTCGAGCTGGCATCGGAAGGCGGCAAAGTATCGGAAGTGGAAGCGGAGCTAAAGCTGATCGCCGAGACGCTTCAACGCGATTCTTCCATCGAGAAGTTCCTGTCCTTGCCCAGCGTGGCGCCAGTGGGCAAGATTGCCGCGCTGAAAGCATCATTCGGTGAAGCGGTATCCCCGCTCGTGTTCGATACGCTGCAGTTAGTCATCTCCCGCGGGCGTCAGACGATTATTGGCGAAGTATATGAAGCGTATACGAAGATTGCCGGCGACTCGCTCGGCCAAGCGTACGCGATTGTCTATACGGCCAAGCAACTGTCCGATGACGAGCTTGCAGGCGTTGCGGCTCACTTCAGCGGTGTGACAGGAAAGAAAATTATTGCAGAGCAAATCGTCGAGCCGGCGTTGCTGGGCGGGCTGCAGGTTCGTATTGGAGACCGTCTGTACGACGGCAGTCTCTCCGGCAAGTTGGATCGTTTGTCAAAGACGTTAAATTCCAAAGCACTGTAGATAGGGGTGAACGAATTGAGTATCAGACCTGATGAAATAAGCACGCTGATTAAACAGCAGATTGAACAATATAAATCCGAGATTCAAGTCGTGGATGTCGGCACAGTTATCAACGTCGGCGACGGTATTGCCCGTGTACACGGCATCGAGAACGCGATGCAAGGCGAGCTGCTCGAGTTCGCGAACGGTGTAGTGGGCATGGCTCTTAACCTTGAAGAGAGCAATGTCGGTGTCGTTATCCTTGGTCCTTATACAGACATTCGTGAAGGCGACCAAGTGAAGCGGACAGGCCGTATCATGGAAGTGCCAGTCGGTGAAGAACTGCTCGGCCGGGTTGTTGACCCGCTGGGACAGCCGCTTGACGGCAAGGGCCCTATTCATACGACGCAGACTCGTGCAATCGAGTCTCCTGCTCCGGGCGTTATCGATCGTAAATCCGTTCACGAGCCGATGCAGACAGGTATCAAGGCAATTGACTCCATGGTTCCGATCGGCCGCGGTCAGCGTGAGCTGATTATCGGTGACCGTCAGACGGGTAAGACTGCGATTGCGATTGACGCAATTATCAACCAGAAGGGCAATGGCGTGAAGTGTATCTACGTTGCTGTAGGTCAGAAGCAATCCACTGTAGCTAACGTAGTTGAGACGCTTCGCCGCCATGGCGCTATGGAATATACAATCGTTGTAACGGCAAGTGCTTCGGAACCGTCCCCATTGCTGTTCCTGGCTCCGTATGCAGGCTGCTCCATGGGCGAGTACTTCATGTACAAGGGCGAGCATGTCCTCGTTATATACGACGACTTGTCGAAGCAAGCAGCCGCTTACCGCGAGCTGTCGCTATTGCTCCGTCGTCCTCCGGGCCGTGAAGCTTATCCGGGCGATGTCTTCTATCTTCACTCCCGCCTGCTGGAGCGCGCTGCGAAGCTGAGCGACAAGCTGGGCGGCGGCTCTCTGACGGCTCTGCCGTTCATCGAGACGCAAGCATCCGACGTGTCGGCGTACATTCCGACGAACGTTATCTCCATTACAGACGGTCAGATCTTCCTGGAGTCGGATCTGTTCTACTCCGGTCAGCGTCCTGCGGTTAACGTAGGTATCTCCGTATCCCGGGTCGGCGGCTCTGCGCAGATCAAGGCGATGAAGAAGGTTGCCGGTACGCTCCGTCTTGACCTTGCGGCTTATCGTGAGCTTCAAGCGTTCGCGCAGTTCGGCTCCGATCTGGACAAGTCGACGCAATCCCGTCTGAACCGCGGTGCGCGCACGATGGAAATCCTGAAGCAAGGCGTGAATCAGCCGATGCCGGTTGAGAAGCAGGTCATCTCTATCTATACAGCAGTTAAGGGCCATCTGGACGACATTGCGATTGAAGATATCCTCCGCTTCGAGAGAGATTTCCTGGCATATCTGGATACGAACAAGCCGGAGATCGGCGCTTCCATCCGCGATACGAAGGATCTAGTCGCTGACAATGAGAAAGCTCTCGTTGACGCTATCCATCAATTCAAGAGAAGCTTCGCTTAAAGACGAAGCAAGCTATACACCAACGTAATGACCATAGGGTCAATGATGTCTACGCCCATCCGCTCTTGACCGGGCGTAGGCCCCTTACCAAGCTTCGGAATCATCCAAGCATCGAAGGCGGGTGAAATAAAAGTGGCAACGAACATGCGTGATATTAAGCGCGAGATAAAGAGCAAACAGAACACAAAGCAGATCACGAAAGCGATGGAGATGGTCGCGGCATCCAAGCTGAGGAAGGCTCAAGGCGCTGCGCAAGCGGCAAGACCTTACGCCGACAAGCTGAAGGAAGTTGTATCGAGCATCGCTTCCGGCAGGAATGATATGAAGCATCCCATGCTGGAGACTCGCCCAGTCAAGAAGACCGGTTATCTGGTTATCACTTCTGATCGCGGTCTTGCAGGTGGTTACAATGCGAATATTTTGCGTAAAGTGATGAATACCATCAATGCAAAGCATAAGTCTGCCGATGAATATGCCTTATTCGTCATTGGCCGGAAGGGCCGTGATTTCTTCCGTCGCCGTAATATGCCGATCGTCGAAGAAGTAATCGGTCTATCGGACTCGCCGACGTTCGCTGATGTGAAGACAGTGGCTGCGGCGGCGGTGCAGAAATTTGCAGATGGCGCTTACGATGAGCTGTATTTGTACTATAATCAATTCGTCAACGCGATTTCACAAATTCCTACGGAATCTCGCTTGCTTCCGCTTGAAGCAATGGATGAAGGCGCGACGGCAATCACCTACGAATACGAGCCATCAGCAGAAGGCGTGCTGGAAGTGTTGCTGCCGAAGTACGCAGAGACTTTAATCTACAGCGCGGTACTGGATGGAAAGGCTAGTGAATTCGGTGCGCGAATGACAGCCATGGGAAGCGCAACGAAGAATGCGACGAAGATGATCAACGGACTTACGCTCACTTATAACCGTGCGCGTCAAGCTGCGATCACGCAGGAAATTTCGGAGATTGTTGCAGGAGCCAATGCACAATCGTAATTTTATATAAGAAGGAACCAGGAGGGAAAGCAATGAAAAAAGGACGCGTTGTATCCGTCATGGGTCCGGTCGTTGACTTAGAGTTCGAACGCGGCAATCTGCCGGAAATTCTGAACGCTGTCAAAATCGATCAGAAGGCTACAGCTGGCGGAGTAGACATCAACCTTACGCTTGAAGTAGCCGTTCACCTTGGCGACAACATGGTTCGCGCGGTTGCGATGAGCACAACCGACGGTCTCGTTCGCGGTATGGAAGCTGTAGATACTGGCGCAGCGATTACGATCCCGGTTGGAACGCCGACTCTAGGTCGTGTATTCAACGTACTTGGACAACCCATCGACGAAGCTGGCGATGTGACATCGGAGAATAATCTCCCGATTCACCGTCCGGCACCGACATTCGATGAACTATCCACACAAGCAGAAATTCTTGAGACAGGCATTAAAGTCATCGACTTGCTTGCTCCATATGCCAAAGGCGGCAAGATCGGTCTGTTCGGCGGTGCGGGTGTAGGTAAAACCGTTACGATTCAGGAATTGATCAATAACATCGCGCAAGAGCACGGCGGTATCTCCGTATTCGCGGGTGTAGGCGAGCGTACCCGTGAGGGTAACGACCTGTACCATGAGATGAAGGACTCCGGCGTTCTTAGCAAGACAGCGATGGTATTCGGTCAGATGAATGAGCCGCCGGGCGCGCGTCAGCGTGTTGCTCTGACGGGTCTGACCATGGCGGAATTCTTCCGTGACGAAGAGGGCAAAGACGTGCTTCTGTTCGTCGACAACATCTTCCGCTTCACGCAAGCGGGCTCCGAGGTATCCGCGCTTCTCGGCCGTATGCCTTCGGCCGTCGGTTACCAGCCTACGCTGGCAACGGAGATGGGTCAGCTGCAAGAGCGTATCACCTCCACGAAGAAAGGCTCTGTTACGTCTATTCAGGCGATCTACGTTCCTGCGGATGACTATACGGATCCGGCTCCGGCAACGACGTTCGCTCACTTGGACGCGACGACGAACCTGGAGCGTAAAATTTCCGAGATGGGTATCTTCCCGGCGGTTGACCCGTTGGCGTCTTCATCTCGTATCCTGAACCCGGAAGTTCTGGGTGAAGAGCATTACAATGTCGCTCAAGGCGTGAAGAAGATTCTTCAGCGCTACAAGGAGCTTCAAGATATTATCGCGATTCTGGGTATGGATGAGCTGAGCGAGGAAGACAAGCTTACTGTTGCCCGCGCTCGCCGCATTCAGTTGTTCCTGTCCCAGCCGTTCCACGTTGCCGAGCCTTTCACAGGCACACCAGGCAAATACGTGCCGGTTAAAGAGTCCGTTCGCAGCTTTAAAGAAATTCTCGAGGGCAAATATGACCACCTGCCGGAAGAAGCTTTCCGTTATGTAGGTGTCATTGAAGAAGCCGTGGAGAAAGCCAATACGCTTTAATAGCGAAAGGCGGGAGGAATCCACATGAGTACCTTTCTGGTAGAAATCGTAACGCCTGAACGCAAGGTGTACGAGGAGACAGCGAACATGGTTAGCGTAACCGGAGTGGAAGGTGAGCTTGGCATCATGCCGAATCATATTCCACTCGTGACGCCGCTTCGCATTGCTCCCGTAACGATCAAGCGTGATGGCAAGACCGATGTAATCGCTGTTAACGGCGGCTTCATCGAGGTTCGCAAGGACAAAATTGTGATTCTCGCGGAAAGCGCAGAGCTCCCGGGGGACATTAACGTCGAGCGTGCGCAGGCTGCCAAGCAGCGCGCAGAGCAGCGTCTGAACGCGCAGCGGGACGAAGTCGACTTCCGCCGCGCAGAGATGTCTCTGCAGCGTGCGATGAATCGTCTGAACGTGAAGCAGCGTGTATAAGCAAAAAAAGTGAAAAAAAGCCGTCAGTGCCCATCTGGGTGCTGACGGCTTTTTTTCTATATAGGCGCCTAAGCGCATAAATCTGCTCCTTCAGTGGGACGATAGTGGATATTATGGAAGGAAAAGGAGGTGAAATTCCCTGCGGAGTCAAAAACAACTGCGTCGTTCAATAAAAGAAGAACAGATTGAGCAGGAGCAGTTGAAGGATTATGAAAAGATACCCATAAAAAGCTCGCTTCTGGAGATGCTGGATGCCATCGGCTCCGAACTCGGGAACAGCGCCGATCTCAATACCAGGCGGTTATCCTGTTCGGGTGGGATGAATTCGGATAGCATTGCCATTGTCTACATGGAGAATATGGTCGATGAATCCCAACTGGACGAATTTGTCATCAAGCCGCTGTTGAACGTTTCCGGCAGCGCTTCTGCTCAGGAACGGATGGAGCAGATACGCAATAAGCTGCTGGCAACCGGAGCTGTAACGGTCATCTCCCACTTCAAGCAATTGTTTCAACAACTTCTCGCGGGCAATACCGTTATTCTCATTGACGGCTGTACGCACACCTTGTCAGCAGGTACGGCAGGCGGGGTAAAGCGCAATATGCAGGAACCCAGGACGGAACAGGCACTGAGAGGCCCCAGAGAAGGATTCACAGAGACGCTGCTGGATAATACGGCGCTGATCAGACGGAAGATTCGGAGTCCCAGGCTATGGCTGGAGAGGAAGACAATCGGGAAGGTGACCCAGACCCCGGTCGGTATCATGTACATGAAAGATTTGGCCGATGAGGGGGTGCTGAAAGAACTGCGCTATCGGCTGGACTGCATTCATATTGATGGCATTCTGGAATCCGGTTATATCGAAGAGTTGATTAGCGATCAGAAGTGGACGCCATTCCCCACCATTATAAATAACGAGCGGCCCGATGTGATTGTCTCTTATCTGTTGGAGGGAAGAGTAGCAATACTAATAGAAGGAACACCGTTCGTGCTGGTTGTGCCGACGACGTTGAACGCCTTCTTCCAGGCTGCCGAAGATTATTATCACAATTACCAGATGGCCACATTCCTTAGAATGCTGCGGTTCGTGTCCTTCGTCATCGCATTGCTAATGCCATCAATCTATGTTGCGATCGTTGGTTATCATCAGGAGATGATTCCGACCCCGCTATTGCTCAAGCTAGCTGCGCAGCGGGAAGGCGTCCCGTTCCCGGCTTATCTGGAGGCCTTCTTTATGGAGTTCGTATTCGAGATATTGCGGGAAGCTGTGCTCAGAATGCCAGGCAACGCGGGTAACGCGGTGCCTATCGTCGGAGGTCTTGTCATCGGGCAATCCGTTGTAGAGGCTGGTATCGTGTCGTCGGCTGTCGTAATCGTCGTCTCGTTCACGGCTATTGCCAGCTTCGTCGCACCGGTATACAGCTTGGGCATCGCGGCGCGCTTGCTTCGCTTCATTCTCTTGTTGGCCGCTTCTACGCTTGGCTTCTACGGCATAGCGCTTGTCGTGCTCTTGCTGCTGCTGCATCTTAGCAACTTGCGCTCATTCGGCTTGCCTTACTTGAAGCCATTCGCACCGTTTAACTGGAGAGACATGAAGGATTCTCTGATCCGAGCGCCGATCTGGATGTTCAAGCAGCGGCCGCACCAGCTTGCGGAGCGTAATCATACCCGCCAAGACAGCCGGCCGGAGCCAAGAGATGAACCGTCTCAATAGTTATTCGTTGACGGGTAGAGGAGGAGCAAGTTATGGTGCCACGGTTACTGGCTGTAAGTTTTGTTGCGATGTCGATTATGCTCGCGGCGACAGGCTGCTGGGATATTCAGTATCTGGACAAGCTGGGCGTTGTGATGGCGATTGGCGTCGACAAAGATCATTCCGGCAAGCATCGCTTCAAGATAACTGTGCAGACGGTGTTGCCCCAGAATGCGGTAGGGGTGAAAGGCGGCGACGGCAGTCCCGTTATGACGCTGTCCGATACAGGGGATACTTTGTTCGAAGCAATGAGGAAAATGTCGGCGAAAACGTCACGGCGATTGTATTTCTCGCATACTCAGCTTCTGATCATCAGCGAGGAAGTGGCGCGGGAAGGCATCTATCCCATCATGGATCTGATTGAACGCAACAGCAACGTACGATCTGATATTAGCGTGATGATTACCCGAGGGATGCATGCGGAGCAACTGCTGCAGATTCAGACCCAGATGGAATCTATTCCAGCCAATCAGATGAGGGATTCAGTCGTTATTAATCAGAAGATCTACGGCAAGACGTATAATGTGCAAGTACGGGATATTGCGCATCTGTCGGAGTCGGCAGGCATGCAGGCAGCAGTACCCGTAATCGGGATTGACGGTCTGGCCGATGCAGGCAATTCCAAGAATAGCGTCGACGTCATCAGCATGAAAGTAAAACCGGAATTGAAAGCGATGGCTGTCTTTCATAAGGGGAAGTTAAGAGGTTATTTGACACCCGAACAATCCAGAGGATTGGCCTGGATTCAGAACAAAATCAAAAATACAGCGGTTAAGCAAGGGTGCCGAAAACATCAAGGGCATTACATTATCGAGGTCATTAAGTCCGCTACGAAAATAAAGGCGCGAAAGGGAGACAACGGACTTCCGCTTATAGAGGTTGAAGTGCGCCTGAAAGCCGCTATGCATGAAGTGGTATGTCCGGACATGCATGTTCATGATGAAACGGTACTGCGTCAGATGGAAAAAAAGCTGGACGAAACGGTGGAAGCGGAAATCATGAATGCCATAAGCAAAGTGCAGAAGGAATTGAGGGCGGACGCGCTGGGCTGGGGAGTGGCAACCTACCACTATCAGCCCAAATTGTGGAAACAATTGTATAGAGATTGGGAGCATGTATTTCCCGATGTGCCCAGCCGTGTGAAATGCATTAGCGAGATTATCTCGACCGGTGTCCGGTCCGACACGATACCTCAATAGAGGGAGGGGTGACATGATGAACGTCTTGCTTGTCTTCATTTGCGCTCTCCTCTTGTCCATCGCCTTGTGGTGGAATTACGAACAGAAGAAGCTTATTCGGGAAGTGGTATGGAGCATCGTGCTGCTATGGTTGGCGGCATGTCTCAGCATGGCGCTCCTGCTCCACATTCCCATGGTATCACCGGCAGATTGGATATCCGTCATCGTTGCGCCAATCTATAAGCCGGTCATTGCGTGGATCAAGGGGGGGAGCACAGGATGAAAGATATGCAAAGCGGCGTCAACGGAAAAATTGGCGCAGGTCAATTGGGCAAACTGCTCTATCTGTTCTCGCTGGGAAGCGCTGCGCTGATCGTTCCGACTGCGGTGGTGCAGATTGCCAGACAGGATAGCTGGTTGTCCATGCTGCTTATCATTCCGCTTCACTATTTCATCATCCTGATTTACCTAGCGCTTGCCAATCGCTTTCCGAATCTTTCATTAGCCCAATACAGCCAACATATACTAGGTACATGGCTAGGTAAAGTCGTCACGGCTACTTACATCTTTTATTTTTCTATGTTGTGTGCGCTCGTGCTGCGCAATATGTCCGATTTTATTGGCAAATCCGTATTTCCACAGACTCCGGAATGGTTTCTCAGCGGAACATTTATGCTGGTCATTGTCTATGGCGCTTATCTAGGAATAGAGACGATTGGCAGAACGGGAGATATCTTGTTCGGGTGGACGCTGATAGTGGTCTTCATCATTTCGGTGGCGTTATTCAATCAAATGTACGGCGGACATTTCCTTCCCGTAATGGGTGAAGGGATTCTGCAAGCGATGAAAGGCATGTATCCCGTATTGGGCTTCCCCGTAGCCGAATGCGTCTTTCTGACGGTGCTGCTGCCGCTGGTTCAGACGGAAGAGAGAAGCAAGCTCTATGCGAAGCTTGCTGCGGCGGTGGCAGTTAATGGAGGCATCAGCACGGTCAATGTGGTTATGCTGATTGCCGTGCTGGGCGTATCCGAGACCGTACGCAGTCCGTATGCGGTATACGAGATGGTGAAGGCGATCAATATTGAAGATATTTTAGTGCGTGTTGAAATTTTGTTCGCGGTCGTATGGATTGGGACCGTATTCATGAAGCTGCTGCTGTCCTTCTATACTGTGACGGTATTGCTTGGACAATTTCTTCATTTGCGTACTTATCGCCCGCTAGTTGTGCCGTTAGGGCTGTTTATTGTGCCGCTGTCGATCATGGTCTATCGCAACAGCGTCCAAAGCACGATATTTGCGATGGATATATGGACGATATACAGCGTAGGACAGGGTGTAATTATGCCGCTGGTGTTATTGCTCATCGCGTGGGCAAGAGGAGCCAGGAGCGAAGAAAGGGGGGCATTTCCGTCAGAAGTGGCGAATCGAACAAGGTCTTAGAACTGTGTTTAGAATGATAACTCTTTCATAGACTGAAGTGGAAGCTTTTGTTATAATTGTGAGGACTGTTGGACATCGTAGAGTATTCTGCATCGAATTCGTTTTACGGAGGCGATTGTGTGGAGAACTACGTCAATAACTACGTCGTTGTCGCCATTTTCGGAGGACTTGGGATATTGCTGCCTGTGGTGGCATTGACCATCGGCAGGCTGCTTCGTCCCCATAAGCCGACAGAGCCGAAAGCGAGCACTTACGAGAGCGGTAACGAACCTGTAGGGGAAGGTCAAGTCCGTTTCAACATTCGATATTATCATTTTGCTTTAATGTTTGTTATTTTTGATGTGGAAACCGTATTCTTATACCCGTGGGCCGTAGCGTACCAGAAGCTCGGCCTTTTTGTGCTGGTCGAGATGATCATCTTCACGGGACTGCTGCTGCTGGGACTGCTGTATGCCTGGAAGAAAGGGGTGCTCAAGTGGAATTGAATCTGGAATCCATCTCGCTGGAGGAGCGTAAGGAGCTGGAGCGCAATGTATTCATGGGCACGCTGGAGCAATTGAAGGCTTGGGCGAGAAGCAATTCGCTGTGGCCGTTAACGTTCGGTCTGGCCTGTTGTGCGATTGAGATGATGGGGACGGGGGCGTCCCATTACGATCTGGACCGGTTCGGCGTCATGTTCCGCACTTCTCCGCGCCAGTCCGACGTCATGATCGTCTCCGGCACCGTTACGAAGAAGATGGCCCCTCTGCTCCGCCGTCTCTATGATCAGATGCCGGAGCCGAAGTGGGTCATCGCGATGGGCTCATGCGCGACGGCGGGCGGTCCGTATGTGAAGTCATACGCGGTCGTGAAAGGCGTCGATCAGATCGTACCCGTCGATGTATACATACCGGGCTGCCCGCCCAATCCCGCAGCGCTCATATACGGCATCAACAAGCTGCAGGAGAAGATTCGTTACGAAGCCAAGACCGGGAAGCGGGTGACGGAGGGATGAGCGACGACCAGAATAAGGCGCAAGGCGGCTCAGCCGCTTCTTCCGACGAGGAGCGCGAGGCGAAGCGCAAGGCTGCGGCGGAAGCCAGAGCTGCACGTGCCGCGGCCAAGGCTGCTGCTTCCGAAGCGGAAGCGCAAGAGCCGGAGTCTAAGCCGCCGTCGCCAAGGCAAGGCGAGCTGGACGGGATTGTAGCGCTGCTGAAGCGGGAGATCGGTGAAGAAGCCGTCGTAGAGGCTGGCATTAATCAGCTGAACGGCGATATGCCGATCGTCGAAGTGCGGAGCGGGCACTGGCCGGAAGCGGCGCGTCTGCTCAAGGAGCACGGGGATATGAATTATCGTTATCTCCGCAATGTGTCCGGCGTCGATTATGAGTCCCATCTGGAGGTTGTCTATTGTCTTCTGTCTCTGGATAGCGGACGGGATTGCGCAGTGAAGGTGAAGACGGATCGGACGGCGCCGTCCATCCCGTCCGTCACTCCGCTATGGTCGGCAGCCAATTGGAATGAACGGGAAATCTTCGATCTGCTGGGCATAGACTTCCCGGGGCATCCCGATCTGAGGCGCATTATGATGCCGGATGATTGGGACGGACATCCGCTGCGCAAGGATTACATACCGCTTGATCCGGAGGTGTAAGGGAAGATGATCCGAACCGAAGAGCTGTTGCTGAACGTAGGCCCTCAGCATCCAAGTACGCATGGCGTCTTTCGCATTATCGTCAAGCTGGATGGAGAGGTCATCAAGGAAGCGACGCCGGTGATGGGCTACCTGCATAGAGGGACAGAGAAGCTGGCGGAGAGTCTGAATTATACGCAGATTATTCCTTATACGGACCGGATGGACTACGTATCGGCGATGACGAACAATTATGTGCTCGTTCATGCGGTGGAGACGATGATGGGACTGGAAGTGCCGGAGCGAGCGGAATTCCTCCGTCTGATCGTCATGGAGCTGCAGCGGGTAGCCAGCCATCTGGTATGGTGGGGCACCTATCTGCTCGATATTGGCGCTATGAGCCCGTTCCTGTACGCCTTCCGGGACCGGGAGATGATTATTAATCTGTTCAACGAGCTGTGTGGAGCGCGGCTCACCTACAATTATATGCGCATAGGCGGCGTCAAGTGGGATGCTCCGCCCGGCTGGATAGACAAGGTGAAGGAGTTCATTCCGTATATGGAGGGGAAGCTGGAAGAATATGACCGGCTTGTCTCCGGCAACGAGATCTTCCTGGCCAGAATTAGGGGAGTTGGCAAGTATGACGCGGAGACGGCGATCGATTATGGGCTGTCAGGCGCGAACCTCCGCTGTACGGGCGTGAATTGGGATCTGCGCAAGAACGAGCCGTACAGTCTGTACGACCGCTTTCAGTTCGATGTGCCGACCGGCAGCGTCGGCGACTGCTATGACCGGTATCGGATCAGGCTGGCGGAGATTGCGCAGAGTCTGCGCATCCTGCGGCAAGCGATTCAGCAATTTCCGGATGAGGGACCGACGATGGGCAAGGTGCCCAGGGTCATTCGTCCACCTGCCGGAGAGGTGTATGTGCGGATCGAGTCGCCGCGCGGCGAGATCGGCTGCCATATCGTCTCGCAGGGGAAAGCGGAGCCGTACCGCCTCAAGTTCCGGCGTCCATCCTTCGTCAATCTGGGCATTCTGCCGAAGCTGCTGGAAGGCGAGACGATGACGAACCTCATAACGATACTGGGAGGCATTGATATTGTGGTCGGGGAGGTGGACTGCTGATGGGTGCTTGGCTGGGAGAGGCTATGACTTGGAATAATGCCATTATCTTATTGTTATGGGCGGTCGTATTCCTTCTGATCGTGCTGGGCTTCGTAACGTATGCCATCTACTATGAGCGCAAGGTGATCGGATGGATGCAGCTGCGCATCGGCCCGAATCGGGTCGGTCCGCTGGGACTGCTGCAGACGGTAGCGGATATATTGAAGCTGCTTGTGAAGGAGGATACGGTGCCTCGCAAGTCCGACCGGCTCCTGTTCACGCTGGCGCCGGCGCTCGCTTTCGTTCCCGCGTTCATGGTGCTTGCCGTCATTCCTTATACGGAGAAGCTTTACTTCACCGATCTGAATGTGGGCTTGCTGTATTATGTAGCGCTATCGGGCATCTCGACGATGGCGTTCGTCATCGGCGGCTGGGCTTCGAACAACAAGTACGCGCTGCTGGGCGGCATGCGCTCAGCCGCTCAGATGATCAGCTACGAAGTCCCGCTCGTCATATCCGTTACTGGCGTTATTCTGCTTAGCGGCAGCTTGAATCTGAGAGACATCGTGGCGGCGCAGAGCGGATGGTTCTGGCAGTGGAACTTTGTTCCTCAGATGATCGGGTTCGCCGTCTTTGTCGTTGCCGCCGTCTCGGAGCTGAACCGGACGCCGTTCGATCTGCCGGAAGCGGAATCAGAGCTGGTCGCCGGCTATCATGTGGAGTATAGCGGCTTCCGATTTGCATTCTTCATGCTCTCGGAATATGTGTATGTGTACGCCATTGCCGCGCTGACGACTGTCTTATTTCTGGGAGGGTGGCATGCGCCGGCGCCCTTTCTTGACTTTGTACCTGGCATCATCTGGTTTCTCGTGAAGTTCGTCGGCGTCGTCTTCACGCTCTTCTGGATCAGGGCGACCTTCCCCCGCGTTCGTGTGGATCAGTTGATGAGCCTGGGATGGAAGGTACTGCTGCCGCTGGCGCTGCTGAATATATTTCTGACGGCTTTTTTCGTGGAATGGTTTGTGAAGTAAGGCGAGAGGGGGAATACGACGATGAAAGGCATGCTGAAGGGATTGGGGGTTACGCTGGGCTCCTTGACTGCGCCTAAAGTGACGACCCAATATCCGGATGTTCCTATGGATATGCCGGACCGGTTCAGAGGCATCCAGCACTTCATACCTGATCTGTGTATCGTATGCAATCAATGCGCCCGCATCTGCCCTACCGACTGCATTACGCTGACGGGCAAGCCGAATCCGGATCCCGAGAAGCGGGGTAAGGTAATCGATACGTTCGATATCAACTTTGAAATCTGCATTCTGTGCGACTTGTGCACGGAAGTCTGTCCGACGGAAGCGATCGTCATGACGAACCACTTCGAGCTGGCGACATACAGTCGCGATGAATTATATAAGGATGCCAAGTGGCTAACCGACAACAATACGCTTGTGCGTGAGGATAATAACAATATAGGAGCGCCGGGCAAAGGGGGCGCCAAATAAATGCTGAACTTTACGATGTCGGGTGAACTGATCGCCTTCTTCATCTTCGCCGCTCTGATGATCGGCGGGGCGGTTTTGATGGTAACCTTGGAGAAGGTTGTTCATATGGTCGTCTCCATGGCCGTCGTATTCATCGGCCTTGGCGCGATGTATGTGCTGCTGGAAGCGGAATTCGTCGCCTTCGTGCAGGTGCTTATATACGGGGGAGCCGTCTCCATCCTCATGATATTCGGCATCATGATGACGAAGCACGGCTCAGAAGGCAGCGAAAGGCCCAGACCATTGTACGAGACGCTAATCGCCATCGGCGCGCTCAGCTTGTTCGGCTTGCTCTTCTATGCTATCCGTACGACCACCTTCCCTCAGCCAGCCCAGTTCCATCCGGGAGAAGACAATACGATGGCGCTTGGAGAGCTGTTGTTCACCGAATATATCGTGCCGTTCGAGCTCGTATCCATTCTGCTTACGGTCGCCTTTATCGGTGCCATTGTGCTGGCCAGGAAGGGGGAATAAGGTGTGCTGCCATCTTATCTGACATTAGCCGCCATTCTGTTCTGCATCGGGCTCTACGGGGCGCTTGCCAAGCGTAATGCGGTCATCGTGCTCCTGTCACTGGAGCTTATGCTGAACGCAGTTAACTTGAACCTGGTCGCTTTCTCCAAGTACGGCGTAGTTCCTTCATTGACGGGCCAAATATTCACCATCTTCACGATTACAGTAGCTGCGGCGGAAGCCGCCGTCGCGGTAGCGATTCTTATAGCATTGTTCCGTGCCCGAGGTACGGTCAATGCGGATGAATTAGATAAGATGAGGGGGTGACGGAATTGGTAGACATATATTCCAAGATCGCATGGCTCATACCGGTACTGCCATTGGCTAGTTTCTTGCTGCTGACGGCAATGGGCAAGAGCTTCCATAATATTAGCAAGCTCCTTAGCGCCTTGTTCGCTCTTGCCTCCCTCATCTTATCTGCTCTTCTACTAGTCGCGCGTTCCGGTAGTGATGCGGTGGATTATTCCTATAGCTATGAGTGGATCGTCATTGGAGACTTCACGCTGCGCATCGGTTATGAAGTGACGAATTTGACAACGCTTATGCTGGCGGTCGTCTCGCTTGTCAGTTTCCTGATTCAAGTGTACTCCATGGGATACATGAGCAAGGATGAACGGATTACCGTATTCTACGGCTACGTGTCTCTATTCACCTTCTCCATGCTGGGGCTGGTGCTGGCGGACAATCTGTTGACCTTCTACATATTCTGGGAACTGGTCGGCGTATGCTCCTTCCTGCTGATCGGCTTCTGGTACAGCAAGCCGGCAGCCAGAGCCGCCGCGAAGAAAGCGTTCGTCGTTACCCGCATAGGCGATGCGGGGCTGCTGTTGGGCATCATTCTGCTATTCTGGCATATGCCGGAGCATGCCCTCAGCTTTACTCTCATTCAGAGCATCTTCGAAGGCGGCTCAGGTGCGGTTACGGAAGGGATGACCACACTTATCGCCTTGCTTCTCTTCATGGGGGCGGTCGGCAAGTCGGGTCAATTCCCTCTTCACGTCTGGCTTCCAGATGCGATGGAAGGACCGACGCCGATCAGTGCGCTTATTCATGCCGCGACGATGGTCGCCGCCGGGGTATTCCTGGTCGCCCGGACGTTCAGCTTGTTCCAAGCGTCGGAAGCGGCGATGACGACCGTCGCTTACGTCGGAGGCTTTACAGCGCTGCTGGCTGCCACGATTGCGCTGGCCCAGAAGGATATGAAGCGGATACTGGCTTATTCGACGATGAGTCAGTTGGGCTTTATGATGCTCGCTCTGGGGCTGGGTTCGCTGGCCGGAGGCATATTCCATCTCTTCACTCATGCTTTCTTCAAAGCGCTGCTGTTCCTCGGAGCAGGCAGTGTAATAATGGCGATACATACCGGTCATATAGGGGAGATGGGGGGTCTGGGCAGACGTATGAAGGTGACGGCATGGACATTCGCCATAGGAGGATTGGCGCTGGCCGGTATGCCGCCGCTGGCGGGCTTCTGGTCCAAGGATGTCATCCTAGCGGCAGCGCTGGAGAAGAGCCCGGTCTTGTTCATCGCCGCTATTGCGGCCGCATTCCTGACCGCGCTCTATATGACCCGGCTGTTCGTGCTTGTCTTCATGGGGAAGCCTCGGGGCGGGATGGCGGCAGAGGGCGTGAAGGAATCACCGCTGGTCATGGTTGCGCCGATGCTGATTCTGGCCTTGCTCGCTGTCGCTGCAGGCTGGCTGGAGACGCCATGGCAAGCTTCGTTCAGCGGCTGGCTGTTCCCGGATGAGCCGGAGGCGCATGGCAGCTATGTTGCGATGCTGATCTCCACGGTCGTAGCCTTGCTGGGGCTGCTGCTCGGCTGGCAGCTGTACGGCAGAGGACGGCAAGAGGGAGATGTGCTGGTGGAACGAATGCCGGGACTTATGCGCGTGCTGGAGAAGAAATATTATATCGACGAGATCTATGGGGCTGTATTCGGCGGTCTCTTGCGTTCCGGAGGTCTCATACTGGCCGGATTCGACAAGTATGTGGTGGGCGGGACGATCGCTATTGCCGGAACCATTGCGAGCTATATTGGCAAGACGGTTCTCAAGCTTCAGAACGGGCAGATCGGAACGTATAGTCTGGCGATTGTGGTGGGCATTATCATCTTCGTCGTCGTTACCGCCCTGAGGAGGCTGCTGCTATGAGTATATTGGCTGATATACCCATCCTGTCGCTTATTATATGGTCTCCGCTGCTGGGGTTTATTCTCATTCTGCTGCTGCCGCGGAGCCGGTCCGGGCTGTTGAAGGGGACGGCTATCGCCGTGTCGCTCGTACCGCTTGTCCTGTCCATGTGGCTGTATGCGGATATGGGAGGCGATCGGAACTCATCGGCATATGAGGAAAAAGTCGCGTGGGGCGATATTCCGCTGAACAGCGAAGCGCTGAACGACCCCGGCATTGGTGTTGTGTTCTCCATGCAATACTCGCTTGGCGTAGACGGCTTGTCCCTGCCGCTCGTCCTGCTGACTGCGCTCGTGACGGCGATGGCTTCCTTTGCGGCCATCCATGTGAAGAAGAGATGGAAGGCTTTTTATTGCTGGTTCTTCTTGCTTGAGCTCGGTATGCTGGGGGCGTTTCTGGCAAGAGACTTATTCCTGTTCTTCATATTCTTCGAGATTACGCTAGTCGCCATGTACTTCCTGATCGGTATATGGGGCTACTACAACCGCGAGCGGGCGGCTAACATGTTCCTTCTGTATAACGGAATCGGTTCTGCATTGATGCTGATCGCCTTTGTTATGCTGACGATGACGGCAGGCTTTCGCGCCGAGCCCGGCGCGAGCGGCATGCAGCTCATTTATAGCGCGAATTACGCGGATATCATGCACAATCTGGCCAATCCGTCAGCTTGGGTGAATGTGATGCCGAGCGAGGAGGCGGTGAACCCGTTCTATATGGATAGCGGCATGCAGTGGACGACATTCATTCTGCTGTTCATCGCCTTCGGCATCAAGCTGCCTGTCTTCCCCTTCCACACCTGGATGCTGAAGGTGCATGTGGAAGCTCCGCCGGCCGTCGTCATGATTCACTCCGGCATCTTGTTGAAGCTGGGGGCGTACGGACTAATTCGCTTCGGCCTCACTCTATTCCCTGAGCAGTACAAGGACTGGTCGCCCCTGTTGGCGGTGCTTGGCGTCATCAGTCTGCTGTACGGGGCCATTATCGCCTTCAGACAGACGGAATTCAAGCTGATGCTGGCTTATTCGTCAGTGAGCCATATGGGAATCGTGCTGATCGGTCTTGCCGCCTTGAATGAGCTTGGTTATCAAGGCGCCGTCTTCCAGCTCGTCTCGCACGGCGTCATCTCCGCGCTACTGTTCCTGATCGTGGGCAGTCTATACGAACGGACTCGAACGACCGAGCTGCAAGAGCTGGGGGGATTATCCAGAAGCATGCCTTTCATGAGCGGGGTATTGTTGTTCGCGGGTCTTGCTTCGTTGGGATTGCCGGGATTGTCTGGGTTTATCGGCGAGCTGCTGTCTCTGCTGGGCTTGTTCGACACGATGGAGTGGGTGGTTGCCGCAGCGATGCTCGGCATTGTGCTGACTGCCGTCTATGTGCTGCGGGGCGTGCTTGCCATTACGTTCGGCGCGATAGACGAGAAGCATGTGACGCTGCGGGATGCCAGATTCATTGAAGCGCTGCCGATGGCTGTGCTTGTCGCGGTTATCGTACTGCTGGGCTGTTATCCGTCGCTGCTGACGAGTATGGTGGAGCCGGGCGCGGCGGTCCTGATGGAGCAGTTGATCAGTGCAAGGACGGGGGGATAAAGAATGGCAGGAGATTCCGGAATGACGTCTGTGAATTGGAGTGACTTCGGCCATATGGCTCCCGAGCTGTGGCTTGGGGCAGCCTTCATCGTGCTTGTCGTAGTGGACTTGCTGCTGCCGAATGGATCAGGCCGACGGTTGACAGTCGGCCTAATAGGAGGCTTGACGCTTGTCAGTCTGTTGGGAGCGCTGGTGCTTGTAGGCGTAGGAATGGCCGAACTCGAGGATAAGGGTGTCGTGTCGCTATTCGGCGACAGCTATCGGATCGACGGCTTCAGCAGTGTGGTGAAGCTGCTGCTGCTGTCGGGGACCGCCATCGTCGCTCTGCTCGGCCTCGGGGAAGCAGGGAGTGACGAGGCCATCCAGGAGAAGGGAGAATACTTCTATCTCCTGCTGCCTGCTGCAATCGGAGCGATGATGATGGCTTCATCGGGAAGTCTGGTGACCTTGTACGTGGGGATAGAATTGCTGAGCATAACAAGCTACGTGCTGGTCGGATTGCGAAGGAGATCTTATGCTTCGGCGGAAGCCGCATTCAAGTATGTGGTGACCGGCGGCATCTCCTCGGCTTTCATTCTGTTCGGCATGTCGTATCTGTACGGTGTGACGGGCTCCATCCAATTGGCTGAGATCGGCGCGGCGCTGCCGCAGGCGGTAGCGGAATTCGAAGCACTGGTCTATGTCGGCTTCGGCTGCCTGCTTGCGGGACTGGCGGTGAAGATCGCAGCGGCCCCCTTCCATGCATGGGCGCCCGATGTGTATCAAGGCGCTCCCGGCGCGATCGCGTCCTTCCTCGCTGTCGTATCGAAGGGGGCGGCGCTGGCGCTCACCTTCCGCCTGATGTATACAACGACTTTGTTCGGCGGCTCCTGGATGGCGCCTGACGTGCGCGATGATCTGTTCTTCGCCTTGCTGCTGCTCGCCGCGGTATCTATGTTGGCCGGTTCTCTGGCGGCGCTGCGGCAGCTGAACGCGAGACGACTGCTGGCCTTGTCTGGCGTGGCCAACGCGGGTTACTTGCTGGTGCCGATCGGCCTGTATATTACTTCGACACATAGCAATAATGCAGCGGAGCTTTTGTTCTATCTGACAGCTTATATGATGATGACGCTGGGAGCTTTTGCAGTATTGAGCGCCGTCAGCCGCTCTAGCGGTCATGAAGAGTTGAAGGCGTTCAGCGGCATGTATTACCGGTCTCCCTGGCTTGCGGTTGCCATGCTCGTATTTATCGTTTCGCTGGCTGGCCTGCCCATCTCTGCCGGTTTTTTCGGCAAGCTGTTCATTCTGCTGGGCGCCGCGGGAGCGAAGAGCTACTGGGTCGTTGCGGTTATGGTGCTGAGCAGCGTCATCTCCTATTATTTCTACTTCGGCATCGCAAGGCAGATGCTCATGCGCAGCGGCGGTCCGCTTGAAGCGGGCAGCGAGAGAATTCCGACGGGTGTTCCAATTGCCGTTGTCATATGGGTGTGTGCGGCAGGCACGATTGTGCTGGGTTTGTTCCCGGGACTGCTAATGGACGGGGTAGACGCCGTCTTCTCCTTCAGCAGAGATTTCCGACCATAGTCTTCATGGCCGCCAGCGATGAGGAGGGAGTGGGAGTGATGGCCGACGAACAGCCCGAATTTGTACCCGTAACATAGCTTGCTATGAGCGCCGATCCCGGATTTTGTGGGGGTCGGCGTTACTTTTGCGATTCCGCCCGTATAAGCCGCTGCTGTCTGGAACGTTTAAATAATCAAATGGCGAAGGCTGTTGCCCAACAAGATGATTTGTTACTTGAGATCATGAATATATTTCGAGTTGGATATGAGCAGATAGCGGTTAGCGAAGTGTGAACTAAAATCGTGTATGAATCTATACTTGAGCTCCGCGGCTATCTCTTATTTATCGTTAAGGAAGATAGTGCAATAGAACTAGATTAGGCCGTTCGGATTGAATTGAAAGGATAGGGTCGCTATACATAGCTAAGGCAAAGGTTAAGTGGTATGATTAGAACGGTTTGAAAATATAAGGAATATACCGACAGAAACAAACGGCTACTTGCGAAGTATATATAGTATGCAGATTGGCTGAATTGAGCGTTCAGAGCATCGTTCTGCTCAAAAAGCAAGATTATGTATCTATTTTACTGTAATGGTGATGTGGTCGGAATATGTCAAATAGGTTCGTAGGTGCGAGGCTTCCGAACTATTAAATAAGTTAGTAATGGCATAGTTAGTGAGTCGGATTGTGAAGCAGGTCGATTGTTTTCATATGACATATCGATTATCTAACTGTATTTCATGTCATTATTTTTCGGATTGCTTCTGCATTATCACCAATAAACTGGATTTCATGCTATTAATCCGGACGATAGACGAGATATAGTGCGATCTGATCTGATCTAACTGTACGTATTCCACTTATAGCATGCAAGTGTAGCGATTTCTACTACAATAACTACACAGAATCCAGTTAGTAGTCTCCCAATCTTGGTTTTCCATGTTTCAACATGATTGACAGACGATCTCATGAAGAAATCATCCGGGCATATCGTTCCCCGTAGTTGAGGTTATCAGATGGCAATCGGTAGAGTGCAGTGTCTATTCCTTTCATTCCGCTGATGAACAAGCGGTAAGATGGTTGATGTTTCAATAATTACTGAGCGGTTTACATCAATAGAAAGATTATTCTCAACGCAAGGCAACTCAGCTCAACTCAATTCAAATATAAAAAAGGTAGAGCACATACTATGGCGAAACTTGTATTCCTCAGCTTTGGCAAAGGGCGAAAGGAGACGCCCACAGATAGAACGGGTGAGAGCCATCGCGCGAACAAGCCGCGACGGTCGTACCGCCGTGCGCTGCTGAGCCTGCTCGCCAGCAGCGTCATTCTCGGGAGCGTCGCCCCTGCCGGGCTCGCTCCCGCCAGCGCGGCTCCGCCAGCCGCCGTGCCATCGGCACAGGCACAGGCAGCGGCCGGAGCCGCCGAAGAGCAGCCGCAAAGCTGGCTGCTCAAGTGGACTGACCCCGCGCTCGCGCACGAGCTGCGCGGGGTCGAGGTGCTCCACCGCCAGCCGGAGACGGCGGTGGAGGTCATTCGTCCTGCGCCGGATTCCGGCGGGGACGTGGAGAGCTGGCTCAGCCGTCTGCGCGGCGAGCCGGGCGTGCAATATGTGCACCCGAACAACCGGGTCAGCATTCTGGATGCATCCGCCTCGGAGCAAGGAGAGGCGGATGAACTCAGCAATGAGGCGGGAACAGCGGGGTCTCACCTCCAATCGGAGCAGATGGAAGCTCTAGTGTCCCAGCAGCAATTGGTGAAGTCAGAGGCTGCAGTGTCCCAGTATCCATCTGAGAAGTCAGAGGCTGCAGTGTCCCAGCAGCAATCGAAGATGACGGTAGTAAAGATGCTTCAGCAGGATGACGGATCGCAGACTGGTGAGCATGTCGATGAGCAGATTGAGAAGCAGACTGATGAGGATGCTGAGCAGGAGTCAGTCATACAGGAGCCAGTCACGCAACAACCTGCCGCGTCGGAGTCTCCTGCAGCGTTGAAACAACCGGATCAGCAGGCTGCGAACGATGCGGCGAACGAGACTCCACAGATGATGGCCGCTTCGCCGACGGAGGCGAATGACCCGCAGCTGGACAAGCAGACGCATCTATCCCGCATTGGCGCCCAGAAAGCTTGGCAGACCGTGCGCGAACAGAAGAATGTCATCATCGGATTAGTGGATACGGGCGTCGATCTGGATCATCCCGATCTGAAGGACAACCTTGTCGCGGGCACTAACCTGATCTACCCGGAGCTGCCCCCGGACGATGACAACGGCCACGGAACAGGTGTAGCCGGCGTCGTCGGAGCTGTGGGCAATAACGGCTTAGGTGTAGCGGGCGTCGTATGGGATGCGAAGATTATGCCGATCAAGGCGCTGGACCAGTGGGGCGACGGAACGGAGAAGGATCTCGGAGAAGGCATCTTATATGCGGTACGCAACGGTGCAGGTATTGTCGTCATGTCTGTCGGCTTGCATCGCTACTCACCGTATATGGCAGATATCGTACGTTATGCTGAGAGCCAAGGCGTGCTGCTGGTCGCTGCTGCGGGCAATGACGGTACTATGCTTGGTTCCAAAGCCGCGGTGAAATACCCTGCGGCGTATCCAACCGTACTGGCGGTAGGGGGAGCGAAGCCGAACGGCGATCCTGATCCGCGTTCCAATCCCGGATCGGAGCTGGATCTGCTTGCGCCCTGGAATGTGTATACGACGGCGCTGGATGGCGAATACAAGTGGGATGAAGGCACATCGCTTGCGGCGCCGCAAGTGGCGGGAGCAGCAGCGCTGCTGCTCGCCCTGCATCCGGAATATGAGCCTTACCAGCTTCGCGCCATGCTGCGGCAATCTGCGAAGGATATCGGTGCGGCAGGCGTTGACAGCATATCGGGTTACGGCTTGCTGCGCGTCGATCAGGTCGTGAGCGGGGAGCTTGTTCCGGATGCGAACGAGCCGAACAACAAGCAGTCGGCCGCCGCCAAGTTGCCCCTGTTCTCACAAGTAACAGCGGAGCTGCCTCCTAAGCAGGACGTTGACTGGTATGTGGTGGATACGCCGACGGAAGGAACGTTGAAGCTGGATTTTCAAGCGTTGAATTCCGAGCAAGCCGTCTCTGCCATAAGAATTAGTCATTATACGCCTGGCGGACAGTTGCTGCGCAGCGAGGATACGAAGCTGTCCAGCAAGTCGATCTCGTTCACAGCGGGTAAGGGAAAGCAATACGTGGAAGTGAAGTTCAGCAATCCCGCCAACGACAAGCCGATGGCTTATGCGTTGACGACGTCATTCACGATGAAGGAAGATCCTTACGAGCCGAACGACCGTCATGATGTCGCATTCCAGCTGCAGCCCAATTCCCAGACGATAACCGCTTCCTTCCACCAGAACGCGGACAGGGACTGGTACAAGGTGTCATTCGAACGGGAAGGAAAGCTGCAACTGACGTTAAGCACAGATACGGTGCGCATTGATCCCGGTCTGGCGGTCATGCGAGAAGGACAAGCGCTCATGTTATTCGATGAGAATGGCGAGGGAGATGCGGAGCATTCTTCTGTCATATCTGTCACGCCGGGCCAATATTATATTCGTGTTCATAATGCAATTGCGGTGGAAGCTCATGCAACGGTGGGGACATACCGACTCCAGGTGCAATTCGAGCCGCAGCTAATGGACCCCAATGAGCCCAACGACAAAGCTTACGAAGGCTTAATGATGAAGCCGGGGACAGAGTATATCGGTCTGATCCATGAGCGGACGGATACAGACTGGTTCCAGTTCCGACTGAGCAACAAGAGTGTGATCAGCCTGAATGTGACCGGTGTGCCGAGCGATACGAGCTTGCAATTGCTTCTTCATGATAAAAAAATGCAGCAATTACGCGTCTCGGAAACGGGTTCCGTTGGAAAGCTGGCGACGGGCGACGTCGTGCTGCAGCCCGGTGTCTACTATGTACGACTAACTGCCGACCAGGCATTCGGACATCAGTATTACCGGATGAAGCTGACGGAGGAAGAATTGGTTGCCGGATTCCGCGACATTGGCGGTCACTGGGCGCAAGAAGAGATTGCTGCATTGACGCAGGAAGGCGTGATCCATGGCGTAGGCAACTATAGCTTCAAGCCTGACCGTAGTATTACGCGCGCGGAGGCTGTTGCTCTTATTGTGAAAGCTTACAATCCGAATGTGGCGAATCTGCCCGGTAATAACTTCTCCGACTTGAATTCGACGCACTGGTCTTATTCCTATATTATGACCGCCGTGCGGGAAGGCTGGGTGAACGGGTTCCCGGATGGCCGCTTCAAGCCAGACCAGCCTGTGACAAGAGCGGAGATGGCTATTATGATCGGTAACGCGGAGAACATTCGGCCGCGCACTCCTCTATCGCCGCCGTTCGCTGACGTCCCTATGAGGGAATGGTATGCTCCCATGCTGTATAGCATGATGCTGGAGGGCAAGCTGAAAGGGATGCAAGGCAACAGCTACAAGCCCGACGATCAAGCGAGCAGAGCACAGTTCACTACATTGATTTATCGTTATTTAACGGAATAACGGCGATATGATTCGTATGTCTAGGAGGATCACATGGACGGAATCAATGCAATATCCATGAGCGGATTTATGAACACTGGCGTGACAGGGCTGTTTTTTATTGTAGTCGAAGTGCTCAGCATTTTATTTGTCTGGTCGCTGCTGCAGGAAGTGAAGTGGGATAAGTTGTTCCGCTTCCCCCGCAATGCCAAGGCAAGAATGTTCCAGGTCATATTGGCGATCGTCATCGGCCATTCCTTCGCACAATTCATTCTCCAGTATTGGGAATACACAGTTCTGCTTCGCGGTTTTGCCGAATAACATCGGCATAATTTGCAAACAATGGGTATTAACTTGCATTAATTTAATGCCGAATGCAGTCGATATTAGGAAGTAGGACCAGAAAAAAGTGGCAAATAATTTGGGCTTGTCGATTTGTAGCAAACGATGTTAAGATGAAGTTTAGTATTGTGAACGTAGTATGCCTTGCAGTAACTTACTAACCAAATGATATGGAATATGCAATAAATATGCTATTCGCGGAGGGAACACGAAGATGACAAAAATTATCGTCCGCGGAGGCCGGCGTTTATCGGGAACGGTCCGCGTCAGCGGGGCCAAAAATGCAGTGCTCCCCATTCTTGCTGCCTCATTACTAGCGACGGAAGGAGACAGCGTCATCAGTGACGTGCCCCTCCTCGACGACGTTATGACGATCCAGCAAGTGCTTGCCTCATTAGGCGCAGGGATAACTTATAACAATGAGACGATGCGCATATCCGCACCGATCATTACTTCGCATGATGCGCCATATGAACTGATTCGGAAGATGAGAGCTTCTTTCCTGGTGATGGGACCGTTGCTTGCGCGTATCGGTAAAGTCCGGATCTCGCTGCCTGGCGGATGCGCAATCGGAACGCGTCCCATCGATCAGCACTTGAAGGGCTTCGAAGCGATGGGCGCCCAGATACAGCTGGGGCATGGCTTCATAGAAGCGATTGCAGCTGAAGGTCTTAAGGGAGCGAAGATATACCTTGACGTTGCGAGCGTAGGCGCTACGGAGAATATTATGATGGCCGCCGCACTTGCAAGCGGTACGACGACGATTGAGAATGCGGCGAAGGAGCCGGAAATCGTCGATCTGGCCAACTATATTAATGCAATGGGCGGCAAGGTGCGCGGAGCCGGAACAGGCATTATCCGGATTGAAGGCGTAGAGCGGCTCACCGGCGCTCGTCATAATATCATTCCGGACCGTGTGGAAGCCGGTACGTATATGATCGCAGCGGCAATTACAGGCGGCGATGTGTTCATCGAGGGGGCGATTGCCGACCATCTGACACCGGTTATCTCGAAGCTCCAGGAGATGGGGGTCGATGTGGTCGATAACGATAACGGCATTCACGTTCGAGCCGGCAAGCAATTGAAGGCGGTAGATGTGAAGACGTTGCCGCATCCCGGCTTCCCCACCGATATGCAATCGCAGATGATGGCCTTGCTGCTTACGACGGAGGGCACCAGTGTCGTTACCGAGACGGTATTCGAGAATCGGTTCATGCATGTAGAGGAATTCCAGAAGATGAACGCTCATATTACGGTAGATGGCCGATCGGCCATCGTAACGGGCGGAGTGCCCCTCACCGGAGCCAAGGTATGCGCATCGGACTTGCGGGCCGGCGCCGCACTTATCTGTGCCGGACTTCGTGCAGATGGCGAGACGGAAGTGACAGGACTGCATCATATTGACCGGGGGTATGTCGATATTACCGGCAAGCTGGCTTCCCTGGGAGCGGATATTGTCCGTGTAGAATCCGCCCAAGCCAAGCACGCGGAGGAGGCAGTCGTCGCCAAGCCAAGCAAGGCGGAGAAAGAACCGGCCGCATACGATCGCGAGAAGGATGTCGCCGTATTGAAGGTTCAACCTACTTGGGCGTAACCTGTATAACGAGAGAAGTTGATGTTGTTCCCTTTTCAACAAAGGTGACGACATACGGCTTCTCTCGTTTTTGTTATCATGGGTAGGTATGATTAGCAAGCGGACAGCCCATTCATTAAGAAAGTTTAACTTTGACAATCGATAGCGGGAGATTCTATCCTAGCATTCGGGCTCATAGGATATACCATCAGAATGAAGGGGATGGGAAGGAGTCTGTATGAGAGGAATAGAGAGACAGTCAATCACTAGAGTATCCTCCGGCGGGGTCGGCCGCATGGAATGGTGGACCGTATTCGGAGTAGGAATTCTGCTCGGTGCAGCCATCTTATTAATGCAGCTGCTTTTGACTGAGACGGGCACTGCACCTTCAGGAGCATGGCTGCAGCCGCAAGCCGCACCAAGTATGGATCGGCCCGGTCGCGCGCTTGTGGATGTTCACGCACAACCTCCTCCTGGCGGGATTCCGAAGAACGAGGGAGAGAACCAAGCACAGGCACAGGGCAATGCGAGCATTCCAGCAGAGGAGCAGACGGTGGCATCCCATACACTAGATCAGGTTGTCGTGCAAGTCTATAGAACGGCTAGCAGCAGGGTAGAGAGAGTCGGGCTGGAGCAATACGTGCAAGGTGTGCTGGCCGGTGAGATGCCTGCAAGCTTCGAACTGGAAGCACTGAAGGCGCAGGCGATTGCGGCTAGGACTTATATGATGCGGCGGCTGCTGCTGTCGGATCGAAGCGGCATGGAGGGGAAGCGGGGAGATGTAACGGATTCGGTGCAACATCAGGTCTATCTATCCCCAGAGGATATGGAGGCGAAGTGGCCGGAAGAGGAACGGGAGGACAATTTTCGGAAGCTGAAGCGAGCGGTAGACGAGACGAAAGGCCAACTGCTAATGTATCAGGGAGAGCCGGTGCAAGCGTTCTACTTCTCTACAAGCAACGGGTATACTGAGAATTCGGAAGATTACTGGGGAAGCGAGATTCCCTACTTGCGCAGTGTAGCGAGCCCGTGGGACGAAGCGATCTCTCCTCGCTATGAGACGGAGATAAGCTTGAGCCTGAAGGACTTCTATCGCAAGCTGAGTATCTCCGGTAAGGCGGCGTCGACCAAGCTGAATATGAAGGTAGTCGAGAGAACGGAAGGGAACCGGATTCTTGAGGTAGCGATCAACGGGAAGTCGTTCACCGGGCGAGAGCTACGCGAGAAGCTCGAGCTGAATTCTACGGCATTTCAATGGCGAGTGGACGGGGACAGGATCGCCATCAAGACGTATGGTTTTGGCCACGGCGTAGGGATGAGCCAATGGGGAGCTAACGGCATGGCCATGCAAGGAAGAACAGCTGAGGATATTCTGCAGCACTACTATAAGAATACCGGTGTGGAGGAAGCTTCGAAGCTAGCAATGGAGCTATTGTCATCGAATCTCTAATTCTTGCTTGAAAAATTGCATATCGCCAACGTATAAAGCTAGCAGATGTGGCAACAATGGCTAGTGAGGTGATATGAATGAATGATCAAAACGAAAATCAATCACAGCAAAACCAAGAAGAATCTCCTAAAACTGTAGTAGGAGAAGTGTCTGCCGCCAAATCTAGCAATGGTGCGAGAAAGCTGTTTGCAAAAAGATGGGTTTCTCCGGCAATCTTCATGGCAGCGGCAGCAATTATCGTAACCTTAATGTGGCTCTATCAGGGATCGGACCCGGCTGAACCGACGACCGGACCCGAGAATGGAACTGAAGTGACACAAGGTGACGAAGGTACGGGCGTCAACACAGGCGGGGAGAAAGGTGTCGATGCTGTCGCATCGGGCACGATGAGCTGGCCGGTCCTTAATAAGGACGCTATGAATGTCGAGACGCATTATTATGATGCAGCAGCGAGTCAGACGGAGAAGGAAGCGGCGCTTATACAGGTGGACACGACGTTCTCACCGCATACCGGAATCGACTTCGTAGATCCCGAGGGCGAATCGTTCGACGTGCTGGCGGCACTATCCGGTGAGGTAACCTATGCCGGTCAGCATCCGTTGAACGGCAACATGGTGGAGATCAGCCATGGCGAAGGACTGGTCACCGTCTACCAAAGCTTAAGCAGTATTGGGGTTGCCAAGGGCGATGAAGTGGAGCAAGGTGAGGTTATTGCGCAGGCGGGCCGCAACGAACTGGAGAAGGATTTTGGCGTCCACCTTCACTTCGAGACTCGTCTGAACGGCGAGACGGTTAATCCCAGCGATTTTATTTCCGAATAATATTCACGAGTCGCTGTGATAGCAGAAACAGCAGGCAGGCAAGGGATTATACCCTTGCCTGCCTGCTGTTTTTGGAAAATTTATTTCATTTCAGAGCTTGTCACGCTTGGACACAACGAATATATACCCGCTCGACTCATATAATGTACCAAACTATTTCGAGTAGGGAGGCGGGAACGTGCACGATTACATCAAAGAGCGAACCATTAAAATAGGCCGCTGCATCGTTGAAACGAAGCATACGGTGCGAACGATCGCCAAAGAGTTCGGTGTGTCCAAAAGCACGGTGCACAAGGATCTGACCGAACGGTTGCCTGAGATTAACCCGGACCTGGCAGATCAGGTAAAGCACATTCTCGAGTACCACAAATCGATTCGTCATTTGAGGGGAGGAGAAGCGACTAAAATTAAGTATAAAAAATCAAGCGGCAAGAAGCGGGAGGTGATGGCGGCAGCTAAGCTGTAACGAATTTGCCGTGTGGTCGTTCTATCCCTAATTTTTGCAGTAGGCATAGAGGAATTTCTATTATTTTGGCGAATAATGTTCGTTAGGAAATAAAGGCAAACATTATTCGGTTGGAGGACTTTAGCCTTATGCTGAGCAAGGACATTGGGATTGATCTTGGAACGGCCAACGTATCTATTCATGTGAAAGGAAAAGGCGTCGTGCTTGACGAGCCATCGGTCGTCGCCATTGAGAGCGACAGCAAGAAAGTTCTGGCAGTTGGCGAGGAGGCGCATCGGATGGTTGGGCGTACGCCGGGCAATATTATTGCCATTCGGCCGCTGCGCGATGGCGTCATTGCCGACTTTGAAATTACGGAAATTATGTTGAAAGCGTTTGTTGATCGTGTGGAAGGCCGCAAATGGTTCAGTCGTCCGCGTATTCTCATATGCGCCCCGACGAATATTACGTCAGTGGAGCAGAAGTCGATTCGCGAAGCGGCAGAGCGAAGCGGAGCCAGAGAAGTCTATATGGAAGAGGAGCCGAAGGCAGCCGCGATCGGGGCTGGAATGGACATATTCCAGCCCAGCGGCAATATGGTCGTAGACATCGGCGGCGGTACGACCGATGTAGCGGTATTGTCTATGGGGGATGTTGTGACGGCTTCCTCTATTAAGGTGGCTGGCGACAAGTTCGACGACGCGATTATGAAATATATTAAGAACAAGTACAAGCTGCTGATCGGCGAGAGAACCAGCGAGGATATTAAGATCAAGATCGGGACCGTCTATGACGACGGTCGCAAGGAAGAATTGGATATTCGCGGCCGGGATATGGTATCGGGGCTTCCATTAACAGTGACGATTCGTACCGATGAGGTGAGAGAAGCGCTGTGGGATCCTATCATGTCGATTGTCGCCGCAGCCAAGTATGTGCTGGAGCAGACGCCGCCAGAGCTATCGGCGGACATCATTGACCGCGGTGTCATTCTGACCGGAGGCGGAGCGCTGCTGGGCGGTCTGGACGGCCTCCTGGCGGATGAACTGAAGGTGCCTGTCCTAATCGCGGAGGATCCCATGCATTGCGTAGTAAAGGGAACAGGATTGCTGCTTGATCATTTGGACAAGCTGAAGAAGTAGAGGCGGACGGCGGATTATCGCTGGAACTAGGTTTATCGTCCTGTTTTTGACGGCTTACGCGTTATAATTAATTCCAAAGTCACGGGGACTAGCTATTCAGCGTCATCCTCTATATGCCGATAATAGAGGAGAATAATGGATTTACGCAGCGAATGAGGGGGAGCATAATGCTAAGAGGTTTACACACTGCAGCGTCGGGCATGATCGCCCAGCAACGCAGACATGATACCGTAACGAACAACATCTCCAATATTCATACGCCCGGATACAAGCAGAACAACGCTGTCACGCGTTCTTTCCCGGAGATGCTGCTAGCTATCACCGGCGTAGAGCCTACGGAACGCCGTGAGATCGGACGTTGGACGAGCAGTGTGTTCGCGGAGGAGAGCTTGTCGATTCATGTGCAGGGGGATCTGCTTCAGACGAATCTGTCTTCCGATTTCGCTTTAATCTCTAATATAGATGTAGATGGACAGGCATTCGACGCATCCGGCAAGGCGATTGCCGATAATGGCGATGTTATCTTCCAGCCGCAAGCTTTCTTCACTGTACAGGATGAGAACGGCGAGATTCGTTATACGCGCGGTGGCAAGTTCACCGTGACGGGCGACGGCATTCTGATGAGCGGAGACGGTTCCAGTGTGCTGGGTGTGGACGGTCAGCCGATTCAATTGCCGCCAGGTATAGGTCTGGATCAGCTCGTCATGACAGACAATCAGCGCTTTCTGAATGGGGAAGGTGAGGATATCGGCGTGCAATTGCTCATTACGCGTATTAATAATCCGAACGATCTTATTCGGGAGGGTAACGGTAATTTCCGCTTCGCAGGAAATGACGCCGATACAGCCCCGATTGCACCGGATGAGCGGGTAGAAGTACGGCAAGGCTACATAGAGCGTTCCAATGTAGACCCGACGCAGGCCGCTGTCGATCTGATGTCTGCGATGCGCGCGTATGAAGCGAATCAGAAGGTCATTCAGTTCTACGATCAGAGCTTGCAGAAGACAGCGAATGAAATTGGACGTATCTAGCGCAGCCACTTCTCGGCAATTGGCTTAAGGAGGAAATGAGAATGAACGCTTCTATGATTAATGCCATGGTATCCATGAACTCCCTTCAGCAGAGGTTGGATGTCATATCCGATAACATTGCCAACGTGAATACGGTGGGCTACAAAAAGAAGGAAGCGACCTTCGAGGACTTGCTGAACAACTTGAAGAGACAGCCCGATGCATTCAATCAGCCGGGGCGTCTGACGCCGCTTCACTTCTCGCAAGGTTGGGGCGCCAGAATGACGATGGTGGAACCCAATTTGTCGCAAGGGCCGATGAAGGGTACGGACAATCTGACGGACTTGGCGATTGAGGGCAACGCGTTGTTCGAGGTGGAGGTAGACGGCGCGGGAACGCGCGCATACACGCGCAACGGGGCTTTCCAGTTGACGATGGGCGCAAACGGTGATACGATTTTGGCAACAGAAGACGGTTATCCGGTAGTGGCGAATATACCGGATGCCGACGGGAATATGGTAGAGGGCAATATCGTCATGCCTGATGGTTACTCCCTCCGTGTGGAAGCCGACGGAACGGTGCGGGGAGTGTCTTCGGGCGATACGATTACGTTAGGCAGCATCAAGCTGCTGCAGCCCTCTCGGCCCGCGGCTCTCACTCCGGTGGCAGATAATTTGTTTACGATAGCAGACGGAATTAATGTTGAGGATGTCGTTCAGGAAATTATTCCTGATTCCGAGAATCGCATTGCATTGCGACAGGGCTATTTAGAGCAATCCAACGTCCAGCTTACGGATGAGTTGACCGAGCTTATCAACGTTCAACGCGCCTATCAGCTAGCTGCAAGAGCATTATCATCCAGCGACCAGATGATGGGAATTGCCAACACGATGCGCGCGTAGACCAGGATGAAGGTGATATGTATGACTGATGATCGCGTGGATGCTGAGAAGGATGTCGATACCCGTAATCATCAAGGGGTTATAGCGGAATCAGAGGAAGATGAGGATACGGATCGTCGTCTCCCTACTTGGGCCAGAGTCATATTATGGTTGCTCAGGAAGAGTATAGTGCCCATTATTATGGTCATCATGCTTGCTCTGGGGCTGTATGTCGGATATGTCTATATGGGCAAGATGCCGGAAGGCGATGTGTTCCAGTGGTCAACCTGGAAGCATATGTACGACTTAGTATTTACCGACTCGTAACAATTGGAAGGGGCTGCTCCCGGTCTGAATGACCGGGAACAGCCCCTTCGTTATGTGACCCGTCCCTCAAGACTTAGGCACTTCGCTCTTCCTGATGAATAAGGCGACGACGAGTGCGATGATGGCGAAGATGAGGCCGAATTTGAACGATTCGCTTACCCCCGCGCTGATGGATGGCGCGAATAACGGATTCGTGATCTCGATCGGCGTTCCCGCGGGATGGCCGGCATCTTCCAGGAATCGGTTCTGACCAGACGTCATAATGCCGAAGAAGATGGCAATGCCCAGTGCGCCGGACACTTGCTGAAGCGTATTGTTGATAGCCGTGCCATGTGGGTAATGCGAGCGCGACAACCCGTTAAGACCGTTCGTCTGAGCCGGCATAATAATCATCGACAGAGAGATGCTCATCAGGCAGTGGAACAGAATAATCATGGACTTGCTTGTCTCCAGATCAATGCGGGTGAATAGCCACATGACCAGAACGAGCAGCGCAGCGCCCGGAATAACTAGCGCGCGAGGTCCGAACTTGTCGAACAGCTTACCGGTAACAGGGGACAGGAAGCCGTTCAATATGCCGCCCGGAAGCAGGACGAGACCCGCCGCGAATGCAGTCATGAACATCCCTTGCTGCATAAGAATAGGCAGGAGCAGCAGGGTGGAGAAGAGGGACATCATAACAATGATAATGAGGACGGTAGCGAGAGCGAACATGGGCTTCTTGAAGACGCGGAAGTCAAGCATGGGCTCCTTCGAACGGAGTTGCACCAGTACGAAGAGCAGCAAGCATACGATACCGGCAATGACAGTCAGGTACACTTCCGGGCTTGTCCAATCCTTATCCGGCTTGCCAAGCGTGCTGAAGCCGTATACGATGCCACCGAATGCGACAGTGGATAGAAGGACGGACAGCACATCGATGCGCGGCTTCGTTACGTCCGTCACATTCTTCATGTAGATCCAGGCCGTTACAATGGACAATGCGGCGAATGGCAGCACGATCCAGAACAGCCAGCGCCAATCTAGCGACTCCAGGATTAGCCCCGATAGCGTAGGTCCGATCGCGGGTGCGAACATGATGACCAAGCCGATGCTGCCCATCGCCGCGCCTCTATTCTCCGGCGGGTACAAGACCAGAATGGTGTTCATCATGACGGGAAGCATGAGCCCCGTACCAAGCGCCTGGATGATTCGTCCACCCAGAAGGATGGAGAAGTCTGGCGATATGGCGCATACGAGAGTGCCTAGCGTGAACAAGCTTAAGGCTCCGATGAACATCTGGCGAGTTGTGAGCCAGCCGATAAGCAGCGCCGATATCGGTACTAATATGCCTACGACAAGCATATAGCTCGTAGATAGCCACTGAACCGTCGTATAGGCTACTTGGAAGTCTTCCATCAGCCGAACGTACGCGACGTTCAGCAGTGTTTCATTCAAGATGGAGAAGAATGCTCCTATAACTAATGCGATTAGAATCGGCAGCCGTTTCAAGTTCTCTGTTGCGTTTGGGGACCCGGCGGCCGCAGAAGTGCTGTTCAATTGATTTTCCTCCCTAATTGTGAATAGTCTTATTTCTCTTCTGCCACCGATGAGACATCAGAAGCAATTCCATGCAGCAGGATCGTCAGGCTGTTGCGGAATAAATTTTGTGCTTCTTCATAGTCCATGAGTAGCGCGATTTCCGAGAGACCTCGGAACAAGCTTTCCAGCGTAAGGGCCATGGCCTGGGGATCCATGTTCTTGAATTCTCCATTATCGATTCCCTGCTGAAAGAATTCTCTGTAGTAAGCTCGGTCCTCTTCGGTCTTTTTATGAATTCTCTCTGTCACATAGCTGTTTTTACCCTTTGTCTCACCGAGAAATTCCCCGGCGGCCTTATGTAAGGGATGGTGAAATCCGGCTTTGATTCCTGCTTCCGTCATTCCGTACAGTTGTTCAATAAGTGTGCCATAGCGTGATTTTTGCTGTGTCCAATGCGCCTTCCACTCACAATCGTGCTCATCCATCAAGTGCAGGAATAGCCCTTCCTTGCTTTTGAAATGATAATAAATATTTGATTTGCTGCTGCCAGTAGCAGTCGCAAGCTCCTCAATCGAGGTTGCCGTATACCCCTTTCTGGCGAACAGCTCCTTGGCAGCGGCCAGAATTTGCTGCTTTGTTTCTTCCGCCTGTGCTTGTTTTTTGCTCAATATGGACCAACTCCGTTCACTTAACTGACCGAACGTTCAGTCAGTATTATAGCAGTTTGATTCTGGCAGGGCAACGGGGTTAGTTTTCATTTTCCATACGGTGGTTTATAATAGTTGGGAAACTGCGGGAGTGTGGCTCATGCGAAGCTGTCTGTCAGCGCAGAAAGAGGCTTGACCAGGAATTCATGGCAGAAGTCCTTTCGCGTCAAGCCTCCTTATCTTAACCTCCATAAACTGCAGTTTTTATGAAGGGTATCTATAGTTTGGCTTATTTCCTTGCTTTTTATACTTGTGAATGAACAACTGTCGGAAAACACGCCATAGAAAGGAGCATATTTGATATGCAGCTAGACATTAATGAAATTCAGGAGATTATCCCCCACCGCCCTCCGTTTTTGCTTGTTGACCGTATTTTGGAGGTAGAGCCTGGAGTACGGGCGGTCGGTCTGAAAAACGTGACGATGAACGAACCTTATTTTGTGGGCCACTTCCCGGGATATCCCGTTATGCCGGGCGTTCTGATTGTGGAGGCACTGGCTCAAGTCGGGTCGGTGGCTATGCTTATGGTGGAAGCGAACAAGGGCAAGATCGGCTTCTTCGCAGGTATTGACGGCTTTCGCTTCCGCGACCAGGTGAAACCGGGAGACACACTGACCCTGGAAGTGGAAATTACCCGATTGAAAGGGCCGATTGGCAAGGGCAAGGCAACGGCCACAGTGGCAGGGAAAGTCGTGGCGGAAGGCGAGCTCATGTTCGCTCTGCAAAATCCGTCTTAATCAAGGACTTGGATAGATAATTGAAGGGGTGGAATGGATGACACAGTTGACGTTGGAACAAGCGATGGCCAGATTCGAGGAATGGATGAACGATCCGCTTATTGACGATGCTACAAAAGAGGAATTGCGCGGTATCGCCGGACAAGAAAAAGAAATCGTCGATCGTTTCTATCGCGAGTTGGCATTCGGCACAGGTGGTCTGCGAGGGGTGATGGGAGCGGGGACGAACCGCTTGAATGCTTATACAGTGGGCAAGGCTACGCAAGGCTTGGCGGATTGGCTGCTGGCTCGCGGTGGCGTCGGCTCGAAGCCGCTGTCGGTCGTCATTGCCCATGATTCGCGCAATCTGTCGCCGGAGTTCGCTTTGGATACGGCATTGGTGCTCGCAGGCAACGGCATTCGCGCTTGCTTGTTCCATTCGCTTCGGCCGACGCCGCAGCTCTCCTATGCGGTGCGCGCCTTGCAAGCGGACGGCGGCATTGTCATCACTGCCAGTCATAATCCTCCGGAGTATAACGGCTACAAGGTATACGGTTCCGACGGTTGCCAGCTTGTGCCGGAAGACGCGAACGGCGTCATTGCCGCAATTGGCGCGGTGGCGGGATTGGATCAAGTGAAGCGAATGAATCGCGAGTCGGCGGAGCAGCAGGGGCTGCATATATGGCTGGACGAGTCTGCCGATCGCGACTACGTTGAGACGGTAGCGGCGCAGAGTCTGAATAGTGATCTGATTGGCAGCGACGCATTGAAAGACTTCCATGTCGTATTCACTCCACTGCACGGGTCAGGCAATATGCCGGTCAGAGAGGTGCTGAAGGCAGTCGGCTTCCATCATGTACATATTGTAGAAGAGCAAGAACAGCCTGATGGTTATTTCAGCACGGTGAAGTCACCCAACCCAGAGGAGCGCGAAGCATTCGCGATGGCTATCGATCTGGCCAAGGAAGTGAATGCCGACATTATTATCGGAACCGATCCCGACGCCGATCGCATGGGAGCGGTCGCGCGCAATCGGGATGGAGAATATATTCCCTTATCCGGCAACCAATCCGGCGCTATCATCGTCCATTATTTGTTGAGCCAGCTCCAGGAGCGGGGCGCACTGCCTGACAACGGTGTAGTCATCAAGACGATCGTAACCAGCGAGATGGGCGGCGACATCGCCCGCGCTTACGGCGCGGACGTAGAGAATACGCTGACCGGCTTCAAGTATATCGGCGAGAAGATGACCCGCTACGAGAAGACAGGCGAGAAGTCGTTCTTGTTCGGCTACGAAGAAAGCTACGGCTACTTGACGGGCACTTATGCTCGCGATAAAGACGCAGTTGTTGCGGCTATGCTCATATGCGAAGCGGCGGCTTACTACAGCAGCAAGGGCAAGACGCTGCACGATGTGCTGCATGAGCTGTATGAACGGTTCGGCTTCTATATGGAGGCGCTGGAGTCCCGCACGTTGAAGGGGATTGACGGCATCGCCCAGATTGGCTCCATTATGGAAGATTGGCGGACTGGAGCGCCGACCGAGATTAACGGCGTGAAGGTGAAGGAAATGCAGGATTATGCAGGCGGATTGAACGGCCTTCGTCCGGAGAACGTGCTGAAGTTCATGCTGGAGGACGGCTCCTGGTTCTGTCTGCGTCCTTCCGGTACGGAGCCCAAGATTAAAGTTTACTTTGCAGTGAAGAGAGAGTCCGCAGAAGCATCCGCAGAAGCGATGCAGCAGCTCAAGGCTGCCGTCATGTCGCGGGTGGACGGTATCTCATAAGCGGCGGCCGCCATCAGGCGGCTATTGCCGTTCATGCACGAAGAACGGAGGAAATGAAGTGTTGAATCGTTGGCATCAGTGGAATCGGCAAGCGAAGTTATGGCTCTCGATTGTTACGCTGATTGGCGTTATTGCGGCGTTGCCGCTGGGTGTCCAGAGAATGACAATGGAGAAGTCCGCCCAGAATGTGGAATACGTATTCGATTACCGGGACATTGTAGAAGCGTCTGATCTGCAGCCGCGCCCTCGGCAATTCGTAGAGGATCGCTTGAGAATGCTCAAGGAAGCGGGAGTGACCTCCATGGCGGTCTATGAGAGCTCACTCAAGGAATTGATGCAAGCTGGAAGACTGACTTACTACAATGAGAAAGAAGCCGCACTGCTGCAAGGCAAGCTTGCGGACGAGCGCTCACATAACACGTACATCCTGTTCAGCGGACAACGGGAAGCGGAGCAGATCGGTCCCGTTGTTAGAGATGCCTTCGACCGGATGGGCGTATCTCACCGCGAGTGGTTATTCGATGGACGCGAGGGGCTTATTGTCGAAGAATCGACAGCGGCAGCCGGACTGAAGACGATGGACTTCGATCCCATGGCGCTTGAAGCGATTCATGAAGCGGGATTCCATATCGTTGCGAGGTTCTCCGACCGTGTCGTGCCGTATGACCCGGAGCGGACGGAAGAGCAGCTGGCGCGTCTTCATGAGTATGGTGTTACTCGTCTTCTGTTCGATGGGGAGAAGGTGAAGGGGTTCAGCGATCAGACGGCTAGCAAGAGTCTCGATCACTTCGCGTCGCTGCTGAACAAGTATGAGATCGGCCTGACGACGATTGAGAATTTGAAGCGTCCGCAGCAAGGTCTTAATAAATTGGCTTATTTAACGAACTATAATATAGCAAGGCTATATTCGCTGTCGCCGGAGGATAGCATCGAGATGACGCAGGAAGGCGTGGTGGACCGCTTCCTGCTGGCGGCGAAGGATCGGAACATTCGGATGTTCTTCCTGAATGCGATGACGCTCGGCAATGCGGATACCGGAACGCTGGATCAATCGGTGGACAAGCTGGCGGAGATTATGATCGGCGAGCGCGGCGTGGTGCAGACGCTGGCTGACAATGGCTTCCCGGCTGGACCTGCTCAGCCGTTCCACTATGAGAAGCCTGCGTGGGAGAAGCCTGTGCGCGGCCTGGCGGCGCTCGGCGCTGTCGCAATTATTGCACTGCTGATTGGCGCCTATCTGCCCGCTCTGCTCATCCCCGTGTTCGGAATCGGACTTGTGGGATCGGCAGGCTTGTATGTGCTGAACAGCTCTCTTATGGAGCAAGCGCTGGCGCTCGGCGCTGCTGTCAGTGCGCCTACGCTGGGATTGATTTGGGTAATGAACCGTATATACGCTCGGACGATCGGCGAACGTCGCATGGTTGGCGGCGAGGACTGGACAATTAGCGGAAGCGCCGAAGAGCCGCGCGGGACCAGGTGGATTTTCCCCGATATGCCGATCGGTAAGCGCATCGGTCTGGCCTTGAACTGGTTTCTAGTCGCGACATGCATATCGCTGTGCGCGGTGCCGCTAGTCTTCGGCCTGTTGAACAATATTACGTACAGCCTGGTGCTGGAGCAGTTCCGTGGTGTGAGCGTGCTTCATCTGGCGCCGATATTCCTGATCGCCGTTTATGTGTTTCTCTATGAGGGTAGTAGTACGAAAGGCGTGCTGAAGCGGGCGACGGCCCTATTGTCTCAACCGATCACGGTTATGTGGGTATTGCTAGCTGCCGTTCTTGGCGCGGTGGGCTTCTACTATTTGTCCCGAACGGGCAATGCCGGACAGGTGTCCCAGATTGAGCTGCTGATCCGCGGTTGGCTGGAATCGACATTCGGCGTTCGTCCGCGCTTCAAGGAATTTGTGCTGGGTCATCCGCCTCTGCTGCTGGGCTTGTTCCTGGCGTTGCGCTACCGGGCTGGCTGGCTGCTTATCATTATAGGCGCGGTAGGCCAGCTGACGATGGTTGGCACGTTCACGCATATTCATTCCCCGCTTGAGATGTCCATTGCGCGCACACTGCTTGGACTGGGCGGAGGCTTGCTGATTGGATTTATTCTTATCGTTGTATGGATCGCACTGGAAGGGGCATGGCGCAGATGGGCTTGGCCAATGATTCAGAAGTATTCCGCATCGTAATATCGGGCTACTACGGCTTTCGCAATAGCGGTGACGAAGCGGTACTGCGGTCGATTCTGCTGGCGCTGGAGGCGGAAGGCGCCGTTCAGGGGGTCCGAATCGCGCCGATCGTGCTGAGCATCGATCCCGCCTGGACGAAGGCGATGTACGGCGTGGAGTCTGTGCATCGGATGCGTCCGGCGGAGGTGCTGCGGGCGATGCGCGGCAGCGACGGCCTCATTAGCGGCGGCGGAAGCTTGCTGCAGGATGCCACGAGCGCGAAGACGATTCCGTATTATGCCGGAATCATGAAGCTTGCCCAGCTGCTGGGCAAGCCGACATTCGTCTACGCGCAGGGCATCGGCCCGGTGAATCGCCGCTATATGAACCCGCTGATCCGCCATGTGATGCGGCGCAGCAGCTATGTGTCGGTGCGGGACGCCGCATCCGCCGAGCTGCTCTCGGCGATGGGCGTCCCGCAGGACCGGATCGAGGTCGTACCCGATCCGGTGATGGGACTGCCGCTGCCGGAGGGCTCGGCAGCGGAGCGCGGCGCCGCCGAGACGCCGCCGGTCGTCGGCGTCTCGCTGCGCCGCTGGCGCCAGGACGGCGCCGATATGGGGCGCGCCGCCGAGGCGTTGCTGGCGCTGTCACAGCGCAGAGCTGTGCGGCTGCGCTTCCTGCCGTTCCACACCCCGGACGACCGCGAGCTGTCGCAGTCGGTGATGGAACGGCTCCGCGGCAAGCTCGGCGAGGGCAGCTCCGCCGAGCTTGCCGCTCCCGGCGATGACCCGCAGCAGATGCTGCTGGAGGTGAGTCGCTGCGACATGCTGCTAGGCATGCGTCTGCATGCCCTTATCTACGCGGCGAATCAATCCGTTCCGATGCTGGGACTATCCTACGATCCCAAGATCGATCAGTTCCTGCAGCGGATCGGACTGTCGCCGATCGGCACGACGGAGTCGCTTGATGCGGAACGATTCGCCGATGCCGCCTGCGCCTTGTTGGACGACCCTGTCGGTTGGCGCGATGCACATGGGACGAAGATTAGGCGATTAATCGAGCAATCTCAACAACCTGCGCAACAAATTGTGTCCAAGTTGCGTCATAATAGATCGAGGTGATTTCCCTCATGTCGAAAGAGATTCCAACAGTATCCATATTCGGCGTGCCGTTCTCCAAGATGAATATGGAGGAGACGGTCGGCTATATAACAACAAGAATTCAAGAGGGGAGCCAGACGCATGTCATTACCGCTAATCCTATCATGGTGATGGCGGCGGTGGACAATCCCCAATTCGCAACTGTGCTGAATAGCGCCGATATTGTCGTGCCGGATGGAGCTGGCGTCGTATGGGCGGCCAACTATTGCGGCAATCCCGTCGCCGAGCGCGTCACCGGCTTCGATATGATGCACCGGCTGCTGGAGCAAGCGGAGAAGCATAAGTGGAAGGTGTATCTGCTGGGCACGTCGGACGAGATCATCGGCGCTGCGGCGGAGAAGCTTCAGTTGCAGTACCCGCAGGCAACCATCGTCGGTTACCGCAATGGCTTCTTCGCCCCATCCCAGGATGAAGAAATTGTGGAGGAGATTCGGTCGCTATCGCCTCATCTGCTGTTCATTGCGCGCGGCATGGATAAGGAAGAGTGGAACGTCCGATTCAAGGAGAAGCTTGGCGTACCATTCATAATGGGGGTGGGAGGCAGCTTCGATGTCGTATCCGGCAAGCTTAAGCGAGCTCCGATGCTTGTGCAGAAGCTGCGAATCGAATGGCTCTACAGACTGCTTCAAGAGCCGTCTCGATACAAAAGGATGCTTGCGCTGCCGAAATTCGTCATGAAAGTGATCCGCGAGCGAGAAAACGTGACAAAAACTCGTCCTTAACGGGGAAAACTGCCTCTTTTCCATGAAAATAGGTTGAAAATGGGGTTGGAAATTGTTCATGCAACAGAGTATAATTCTCTCGGTAGCAAACGTTGCTAATGTCCGTCCTTGCGGATGGGCATAAGAACACGTGACGCAGAGAAGGATAAGCAGAGACCACCAGCTTGCGGAAGCGCGTAACGAATGATGGTGAAATCATGCTGCTTATGTTTAGGAAAAAGGAGAGTTGTTCATACATGCCAACAGGCCTTTTGCTTTATTCCATTGGATTTGTAGCTGCACTCATACTGGCGCTTGTCATGACGCCTCTAATCAAAAAGCTGGCATTCAAAGTAGGGGCTATCGATAAGCCGAACCATCGCAAAGTTCATACGCGCGTTATGCCAAGGCTGGGCGGTCTTGCGATATACATCGCTTTCGTGGGCGCGTTCCTGATCCTGCAGCCGTTCATTCCGGAAGGGCTGCTAAGACCCTGGGATATCGATATGATTAACGCCTTGCTAGTAGGCGGCACGATCATCATTATTCTGGGGGCGCTCGACGATCGGTTCGAACTATCAGCCAAGGTGAAATTTCTCGGCCAGCTGCTGGCGGCGTGCGTCGTCGTCTTCGGCTTCGACATTCACATTAATCTGGTCAATGTGCCGTTCGGCGAGACGATGCAGCCGATCGCGGAGTGGATCGGTATTCCGCTCACACTGCTCTGGATTGTCGGCGTAACGAATGCCATCAATCTGATTGACGGCCTGGACGGTCTGGCGGCTGGTGTATCCGGCATCGCGATCGCGACGATTGCAGTCATGGCCGCCTTCATGGGCTATCAGCCCGTTATTCTGCTCAGCACATTGCTGCTTGGGGGCATAATCGGTTTCCTTGTATTCAACTTCCATCCGGCGAAGATCTTCATGGGCGACTCGGGCTCGCTATTCCTGGGATTCAGCCTGGCGACTCTGTCCATGCTGGGCTTCAAGCAAGTGACAATCGTATCCTTCGTTACGCCGCTGCTGATTATCGGCGTGCCGTTGTCGGATACGTTCTTCGCTATCGTCCGCCGCTGGGTGAACAAGAAGCCGTTGTTCGCGCCGGACAAGGAGCATCTGCATCATCGCCTGCAGGATCTCGGCTTCAGCCATCGCCGTACGGTGCTGATCATATGGGGAGTGGCCGCCATGTTCGGCGTGCTCGCCATCTTCCAATCCGTCGTCGTACAATCAACTGCGGCGAACTGGATCACATTCGCCGTCATCTGTCTGCTCATGTTCTTCCTGCAGATTGGTGCGGAGATAACGGGCATCGTGGATAAGACACGGAGGCCGCTTATCAATTTCCTGGGCCGATTGGGGCTTCGCATTACGAAAGTGAACGCGCAATCGCGCGGCAAGTAATCGTACGAATAACATGCTGCCTCGTATCCTTTCAAGGATACGGGGTTTTTTCTTTTTGTCTTTTCTAATCTGTATAAACATATTCGCGGCTAAGACCGATATAAAGGGTACGGAACTTTTTCGCGGTCGGTGCGTCTGAGAACATGAGAGATGCTGTCGACTTGGGAGGCAAGGGAGGAACGATTATCAGCTTGACTGGTTCACTTACAGCTGTCATGGAGAGATTCGGAGCGACTAGGCATAGAGGAGGAATATCGTTGTGAGAAGAGCTTTAGCCGTACTGTTGACTTTCGTATTAATGATTACATTGCTGCCCGTATACAGCACGCCGCAAACAGCGTCGGCAGCAGGGGCTTATTTTTTGTTCCCTAATGAAAACGACACAAGAGCAAACGCAAGAATTGTATCCTCACGTACGATTCAGTTGCAAGGTACGATTAACGGCGTAGTTGGAAATTCAATCAGTTACAATGTCAAGCAAGTTACAGCTGTCGGCTTGGAAGACGATCTTAATTCAACAGAAGAGATTACAACAGGCATACAAACGACAGGGGATAATAATATTACGGTCAGCAGTGTTATTCTGTTTCCAGGTATGAATAAAATAACGTTCAAAGGAATTGCTGGCGCTTCTACGGTGTCAGAGTCCATTTATATTGAATACCGAGACAGTCCGATGCTGTATGATTTAAAGGTGACATTCGAGAACCGGGATTACGATATGCTGGAGAGTCAGCCTACCATGCTATACTCGACAGCGCCTAATGTTCAGAATGAAGGGTATATCGTCATAACGGGCAAAGCTCCCAATGCGTCGAAGGTTAACGTAGATATTAACGGAAGATCCTATGATTTCAACGTTTCTACTGCGGAGAACAACAATCGATTCAGCACATCGCAGCTGACAATCGATAAAGGGATTAACAACATCACCTTTAAAGTATTCAATGGCGGTCAAATCGTTGAGACGACTCGTCAGGTGGCGTTCTACAATGGCGAAGTCACTTACTATAATATGAAACTCAAGGACTCCGACGATAAAACTACAGAGCTGAAGCCGGGTGTTGATTTCTCAACTGGCAGCGCTGCGGGATTGCAAGTGACGGGAACGGCTATCATTCCATTGCCGCTGCATGACCTGAACAATGACCCGAACGTCACGATCGATTACACGGATGCGGTAGCCTTCCAATCTGCGCTTGAGCAATTACTGGCAGCAGAGGTGCAAGGCGGCACTGGAGAAATAGCGCCGATAGCGGGGTCTGTAACATATGCCCCTGCTGTAATAGAAGCAAATACGAAATTTATTACGGTACAGTTTGCATACAATCTGCCTACCTTGGCTTTCGATGTGAAGAAGCAAATACGGTTTAAAGCGCCGAATCTGACCCAGTTTAACCGTACGGGTTGGACGGACTTCACATTGCGAGATAATAGCAAGGCCTACATACACGATATCAACTACTTGTCGGGATTCGATTCCACGATGACAGAAGACATTGATACCGACAATGTGGAAGCCAATAACGATAGCCGTATCTTAAGTCTGCAGGGAACAGATATTCCCGCGAGCGGTGTTGACGTGTATTCTGTTCCAATGGGGATTGAATTGTTAATCGGCAATTACGATTCCATTACGGGCTCAATTAATGGAGGCTTCGCTAACTTAAAAGGGATTGTTGAACTCGATACGATGCCGACTTCGACATTAGTGTCTTACAAAATGGTGATGTCGCAAGGCAATACGGCCACGCCATTAACACAAGTAGTAACACGAACGGTTAACAACGAGCCAATTTCATTTGTTCGCGTATTTCTCGAGATTCAGAAGCTTCCTAAGTCAGGTACGAATGAATTACTATTTAATTTGCTTCATGCGGACGCGTCTACTGCCGTACATGAGATTATTGCGAGGCTCTTGTATGGCCCTTATATGAAATTCGATACCGTAGTCAACGGTATGGATGTAAAGTTCGATACGGTAAACGAAACGTCAGAAAGCTTATTGAATAAGCTTGGTAATTTGAGCGGTCAATTATTCAATGTTGTCAATGACAGCGAGATACGTTATGAGCCTGTTACGACTCCCTCCCCGTTGAGTCAAACCGTGTTCATGTACGTGAATAATGTAGAAGTTCCGTTAGAGCAAGTAGGGACGTCCAAAATGACATTCCAGCCTAAAGGAATCGGTACCGACGCTGTGAAAGAGCAATTAACAGGTATTTTGAATAAAGCGGGCACCAATACCATTAAATTTGTATTTCGATCGGACAGCAATAACTATGAAGCGACATTGAAATTGAACATTGTGCCAACGAATTTGCCAGTCATTCCGGCACCAGATACCGATGGCATTTATCCGTATATTGGAGTATGGCCGCCTCAGCCGAATGATCCTCGATTTACGAAGTCCGGCACCGTATTTACAACGAAAGAAGCCGATTTTAATGTATACGGAACCTTCGATTTTGTAGATCTTGGCGACGAAACGCAGTTCGAGAATAATTTGACCAATCTTGAAAATCGGAATAACTATATTGTAACTATTAGTTCGCCTAACTGGGCGACAAGTGTGGAATGGGATTTGAACAAGGAGTTCCAGCCTGTTTTTGCCGACCGCACGGATGCCGGCATTGTGCAGAATTCGGGTAATTCGCCTATTACCCCTTTCGCAGATATCAGCTTCTATTATGATGTGGATAAAGAAAGCTTCTTCTTTGATATTAAAGGCCAGAAGATGCCGGAGGACGGCAGCACGATGGTGTATGTCATTTCCGTATTCAATGCAGGGGAGTACGGACCAAGAGCGACATACCGGTTGGAAGTGAATCCGATATCCATTCCTTATTCCATCAAATCTCCAATTAGCGAACAACGAATCACGAATAAAAATTTCGTGGAAGTGATTATTAGCTCGCCTGGGGCGGACTCCATTATTGTGGATAAGGAGATAGCGGAGAAAGTGACATTCCGTGATTACACGTCCAATGGAGAAGTGCTGACAGAGGCATTCCGCGCTGTCGTGAAGGATCTGCGTCCTAATCGTGAGACCGAGATTGATTTCACCATACAACGTGGAGAAGATACGATTGATCAAGTACTAACGGTAAAATACGTACCGACGAATATTCCTGGCGCGCAAATGCTGGAGACGATGTCCAAGAAGCATAAGCTGTTCAATAGCGCATTGGAGCTGGAATTCAGTAAGAGCACACAATTAATAAGACCAGGATATAATGACCCGACCCAACACGCTACTCAGGTGTATAATGGGAACGAAATTCTATTCGCGATTGCGAATCCGGATGACGGAATCGTAGATCGTCATCAGTACGAAGGACAACCGCCGAACTATTCGGCTAACAGCCAAGCGGAGGGCAATCTACACATTGGCTATCGGTTCCAGGATCAAGCCAGACAATTTATTAAAGCAAGTCCGTTATTCTGGATAGATGCGGGTCTTGCAGATGATCCAGATCCGACTTCTGGGGGGTACGATCCCATTACAAGCGGAATCGATCCATTCCCATTCCCTAATCTGGTCGGGAAATATGAAGGCTCGTTCGCCAGCCGCTGGAACCAATTCGGCAGAGAGCTTATTCCGAGCGAACCGGGCGAACTGACGATCACTTACGATTCCAATATCGTGCAGAGCGCCGGGACGACGATTACAGTGTTCCGCTTCGATCCTTTCAACAGCACGTGGGAGAATATTGGCGGCGTTGTGAATGACAAGAAGCGAACCGTTACGGTGCCGTTCACGAAGTTCGGCTACTACGTGGCCGTCAAGCTGACACGCGGCTTCAATGATATTACGGATCATCCATATGCTCGAGAGGCGATGGAAGCCATCTTCTCCAAGGGCATTATGAATGCTGTCGATCCCATCGGTATGTTCGGTGGAGACCGCTACGTCACCCGCGGCGAGTTCACGCGCATGATCGTCAGGGCGATGGATCTGCCGTTGAATTACACAGGCGAGGCGCACTTTACTTACTATCCAGAGACGATTACGAATGCGAACAATGCCAGTGCGATCTATGATTATCGCTATATCGAGACGGCGGCAAGAGCGGGAATCGTCAACGGCAAGCGTCCAGGCTTCTTCGATGAAGATGTCGAGCTGACGCGTCAGGAAGCAGCCACGATAATGGCCAGGGCGCTGCAGCTGAAGCTGGAGACGGATTCCGATAAGGCGAAGAAGGCGCTGGACAAAGTGTTCAAGGATTCCGGCAGCTTCGACTTCTATTCCATCCCTTCGGTAATCGCGATTCAGAAGAAGGGCTTCATCCAGGGCAAGCTCATCAATCCGGATGAACCGAAGGAAGGCTCGGTGTTCGAACCGAGAGCGAGGTTGCTTCGCAGCGACGCAGCCATTATAATGGCAAGAGTCATGAATGATATGAAGAAGCTTCCGCCAATCTACAATTAAGCATAGGCGTTAGCAGGGGTGCGACAGCAGCGGCGATTCCGGTGTTGCCGGCCCCTGTTTTTAACGATTAGATACGGTGTGGGGGGCTTGTACTAGATTCATAGGTGTAACATTATCCATGGAAAAAGTTTTGCATCGACGTGACGCCATGAGACAAGCTATACTAATCAAGGGAAAGTAGGAGAATATCCTTCATGAGAAAATACTTAGAAAATTTTTTCTGAGATAACGCAACTTTTCCTTGCAACCAACGTTTAAATACATGACGTTAGCACAATGCGGCATACATAATGGCTCACAGAGCCGGTCTGGGAATGAAATGGAATGAATTCTCAACTTCCTCTTTACGGTAGGGGTAGCCCATTGTATAATGTTATAGTGATGCGACCAATCTAGCATCTATTCTTTCATGGTTTACGAGTTTCTACTACATGAGCTTACTAAGGGTTAACCATGTACGTAGACATCATTTATACATTAGTGCTCTACTCTGGGAAGGGGGTGAATCGGCTATGGGGGAAACGAGCAATTCATTATCCAAACAAAACTCTCAACAACCGAAGCAATTTAGAGGAGGAGAAAAAAAGGTTATGAAGAAAAGTTTATCTCTGTTAGTTGCGATCTGCATGGTCTTCTCCATGTTCGCAACTGTAGTCTCCGCTGCAGAAACTGAAGTTACTGCAGGCGAATATTTGAACGAGCTTGGCGTCATTCAGGGTAACCAAGAAGGCGATCTGAAAGAAGATCAAACTTGGAAGCGTCAAGACATGGTCGTACTTCTTTCCCGTCTGATGGGTGAAGAAGCTGAAGCGGAAGGTACTGAGAAGTCTCACGGCTTCGAGGACGTAACTGACGCTTACTACGACGGTTACATCTCTTGGGCAGTAGAAAAAGGTCTGGTTAACGGCAAATCCGAAACTAAATTCGGTTTCGGCGATGAGCTGGAAACTCGCGACTTCTTGGCACTGCTGATCCGTGTACTTAATCCAGAAGCGAAATACGAAGAAGTAGAAGAAGATGCGATTGCTTGGGGCTTCGCAACTGAAGATACTGACTTCGACGCTAACGCACTTCGCGGCGAGACTTACACTGGCATCGTAGCTGCTCTGAAAACTGAAGTAGGCGAAAACGGCGAGACTCTGGAAGAAATTCTTGGTCTGGTTGAAGGCCCAGCAGTTGACGCTGAGCAAGCAGGCGTTAAGAAAATCTCCGTAAAGTTCAACAAACCTGTTGACGAGTCCAAAGTGGAGTTCGCTGTTAAAAACGGTGTTTCTGCACGTGACGTAGTAAAAGCTACTTTCTCCGAAGACAAGAAAGCTGCTGAACTTGAACTTTCTTCCAAGCTGCGTGCTGGCAATACTACAGTAACAGTTACTGGCGTTGGTTCTGACGATCTTGTATCTGAGTTCACTGCTGAAGATGAGAAAGTTACTGAAATCAAGTTCACAAGCGACAAGCTGGCTCTTGGTACTGTAACAGGATCTCAAACAAACGAAGCTGACTACTCCAAAGTAAGTGTTGGCTACAAAATCATTAACCAGTTCGAAGAAGATGTAACGAATACAAGCGGCGGTTCGTTGACTTTCCAAGTTGGCAAATCCGGCGTAACTGCATCGCCTAGCAATGGCGTTTTGACGCTGACATCTGGCGGTCAAACAAGCAATTTCTTCTTCGGCGAAACAGTATATGTAAATGCAATTCTGAACATGAGCTCTTATGGTGTAACGGCTTCCCAAACATTCACAGTTGATCGTCAAGCGATGGTTGACAGCGTAGAAATTTTGGAAGTGTATAACCAAGACGGCAAGGAATTGATGACTAATTCTACATTCCCTGACTTCTTTGTTCTAGTTGACGCAAAAGACCAATACGGCAACGCTGTGACACTTGATCAATTCAAATCCGGCGTATTCGCATCTGTTGACAATCCTATGTTGTTCATGATTGACAAAGATCAAGCTGTTGATGGCCAAGGTCCGAACAATGACAAGATTGGTATTCCTTTGACAGCGCCACAGAATGGAACTCTTGTGTTCGAAGGTACAAACACAGTTCGCGTTCAAACATTGTTTGGCGGTAAAGTAGACACGGTTGAGGTTCCAGTTAAAAAGGCTGCTACTTTGACAACTTTCACTCTGGAAGCTCCTGATAAAACTGTATCTGCTGGTCAGACTGTGAAGATTCCTTTCACTGCATACGATCAAAATGGTGAACAGCTGAAGAAGTATAGTGCTCTGAATGGTAAGGTTACCCTTAATGCAACTGCTGGTACTATCAGCATGGAACAAAACTATTCCACTAAAGAAGCTTATATTGAGTGGACTGCTCCAGGCGCAAAAGGATTTGTTGTATTGACTTCTTTTGTAACTGGCACGCCTAACAACTCTCAGCTTCAAATTAACGTTGAAGACGCAGGCGTTGCTGAATCTGTTTCCAAGTTGGATGTTAATAAAACAATGATGGTTGACGCTACTGTGAAAGTAGAGCCTAAACACATCATCGTAAAAGACCAATTTGGACGTGACATGAAGCTTGCTGACTTGCTGGGTACTGGTGGTGTATACAAAGCAGTTGTATCTGCTGCAGACGGTACAGCAAATGTAGTAACTGGCTTCGGTACACTGAATGTAAGTGGCGATTCCCTTACTCTGGTAGCAGCTGATAAAGGTAGCGAGCGTGTTAAAGTTGAATTGATCAAGATTGGAACAGGCGGCGCTGCTGACAAAGTGGTTTCTACACTTGAAAACTTCACATTCAAAGTAGTTGATAGCTCTGCAATCGACTCTTACGAAGTAACTGCTATTGATATGATCAGCAATAAAACAGCTAACCATAACAAAACAGTTGAAGTTAAAGGTAAAATCAGCAACAGTGAGTCTGTAACACTTCCTAAATCTGCTTATACTGTTACCGTTACTGCTCCATTGACTTATGATCAAGGATCGAATAAGATTTCTGCTACTGCTGCAACTGTAGCAGGTTCCACTTATAGCTGGAGTAATGACGGTAAGTTACATGGCACTTTCAATGTTACTATTCTGGCAACAGGCGAAAGCATTGTAAACGACATTACTGTAACTGACGAGGCTTTGGTGCCTAAGACATTCAAACAAAAGGATGCAGGCAGCCTGAAAGCAGCTGATGGAGTAGTTCAAGGGCCATCTGCAAATGTTGCAAGCCTTAGCGATGTATTTGCTACTGTAGAAGTTAAGGATCAATTCGGTGTGGTTATGACTGCAGCTGATCTGGGTCAATTCACTGCTACAGTAACTAATCTTGATAATGTAGCAGGTTCAGACATGGTTGTTAACAACAATGGCGGAACTGTACAAACTGTTACGGTTGCCAATGTTCAAGAAGGTGACAGCTATTCTGTAGTGTTTATCTCCAGATCGAGCGGAGAGAGATACTCAGTTAAAGTTGTAGCTAACAGCTAATTGTAAGTTATATCCAAGAACCTCCCGATTTATCGGGAGGTTCTTTTTTAGCTATTTCACCGCGAACTTGAAACAATTTGGGGATTGGAGCGTCTAATTATGTAACGATACTTTCAAAGGAGAGACGATACATGAAAAGAACGATAAAAGTGTCGGCATCGATTATGATTGCTTCCAGCGTAGCGATATCGACCGTGAATGTACCGCTGGCCTTAGCCGATCAAGCAAAGCCAGCTACGACGCAAGCGCAGACAAACAAGATGACAGCCTTTAAAGGTGCGGATTTTAAAACGTTTAAGCTCTCTTCAAATAGTTATATTAAAATAAAGGATATCTACTTCCAATATAGCAGCAGTCAAAAACGAGTGTTTTATACGTTAACTGTACATAATGGCGACAATACGAGCATCAATTTCATGGATTATTGGGTCGAACTGTATTCAGGTTCAGGTGCTAAATATCCTGTTAAGCAACTGAGTGGTGAGAATAAATCGACGATTGTGTCGGCAAAAACGTCGAGAGACTTTGTATTTTACTCTGATATTAATTCCTCATTGAGCTATTCCGATTTGCTGTTCAAGGTTGTGAAGTGGGACTTCTCCTTGCCGAATTACACGCGAGTCATTGGGCAATCAAAAGTAACAAAATATGCAAATGCTGTACCGCAAAACGCTTATTATGTCGATACGCGAGATAATCACAAAATCAAGACATTTTTGAACTCTGGTTCGAAATTCACGATGGGGGATTACAATCAAATCCAGATTGCATTCCAAATGGAAAACCAGGGGATGTATGAATATGTGCTTCCGGAGTATCAATTTTACTTAAGAACGAGCAAAGGGCTGGTCGTGAAGCTTGCAGCTGAGAAACTGGGAGAACCTAATCTGGCGGCAGGGGAAAAAGCTGCTTATTCCTTGCGCACGTCACTTAAAAAATCGATAGATTTAACAAACTCGCAAATTCTAGTCTCAACGATAGAATCGGAAAGTAAAGTGGAAATGCCGATTGGCATTTACAATATTCGATGGGGCCAACAGAGCGATTTTGTTGTTGATGAAAAAGCTGCGGCAAAGCTTACGGTCAATAGCATTCCTGTAGAGGCTTCCATAGTAAATATTTATAATTATCAAAATGGATCACAAAATGAAATTATTTTGACGACAAGTTGGTTAAATAAAGGGCAGGAAGCTGTTGAACTTCCCGGTTATAAATACGAACTGATGACTGCTGACGGAACCAGATATCCGATATCGGCAGGTGATACGGAATCTGCGTCGCAATTAGTCCCAGGTGTCGAACAAGAGCTAAGTCTGCAAGCTGCTATTCCTGATAAGGTGAAGGAAGGACTAACATTGCTCGTCAAGCAGCCAAAAAGTGAAACGAATTCGTACGAGTATGTCTTAGCTGCCTTTAAACTATCCAAGCTAGAGGAAATGGAAGGTGTAACGAAAAAATCATATAAATCCGATAAAGGATTATATGAGGTCGACATTGAAAAGGTAGAAAGATTGCCGTGGGGGAACCAGGATATTCTCAATATACATGTCGATGTTGAAAATATCGGGAAAGAATATCAAGCTATTCCCCAGTTGAATGCGATCTTGCGCTTGAATGGCCTGCTAATCAACAAAGAGAATGTACAGCTTATTGAGTTAAACAGTGAAGGTATTATCGGACCGCAGAATTCAGCACGTTATGTCATTACAACGAAGGTGCCTTATACGTATCAACTCAGTGAAGTGAGTGTTAATCTGTCTGACCAGGTGAATGACAATTCGAAGCAAACCATCGGTTTGTTCAAATTTGATGAGGTGAACGAATTAGAGGAAGTTGGTCCACTAGACAAGTATAAGATTGATTCTATGGGGAGAAGAGCATCAGTTGACTTCATGAACTATTTCTTGTTCGAGGGCAAAGATAACGATATGTTATATGCCGAGTTCAACTACACGAATGAAGAAACACGTTACAGCACACTTCCAGCACTGAAAGCTTATTTTAAATCAGGAGACGGACAATTCATCGATGCGGAGCTGGCTAACGTAAAGACACGTATCAAGCCGGATGGCAGTGGGATCATTTCGGTCATGGCTCCAGTGCCTAAAACATTCGTAGACGAAGGGGACACCCAATTATTGATTGGTGAAGCCGTTCAAGACGGAAAATACAGTACTGCGGAAGGGACGCCAGACAGCTTCATCTCCGTCAAAGCATTCAACCTGCCGAAGATTGATAATCCGGTGCAAGATGTTTTACATGATCTGAAGCTGGAGCCGTATGAGTTTACTCTTCATAAGCTCAATACGATGTTAATCGATGTGTCTAATGTAAAGCTGCAATTTAACTATACTTTGTTCCAATCTGGAGCTTATGATGTGAATGAACAAGAGAAGAAGCTTTACTTTGAGGTAACGAACGGATCGCATTCATATGGTACTTCAGTCACGATCGAACCTGAATCAGGTGAAGGATTAGAGGTTGGAAGGGATAAAGAGCTCATTGTTCCTATTCAAGGTACACAACTTGCCAACATGATGTACGGTGGGTATAGCGTGAGTATTTATGAAGAGATTGACGGTTATAAGCGCCTGCTTGGAACGAAAAGATATGGTCAATTCCAAATCTCAAATAATTAGGTATTAAGAGAAGGAGTACGAGAGAGCGGTGAAAGGAAAACTAGTAAAAATCGCATCAGTTACTACTGTTTTAGGCGCAGGTATTTGGATCGGGTCTTTATGGCCTTCAATTGTAGAAGGCGATGGCAGCTCGCTAATTCCAGGTTCCGCCGAAGATCCTGTTGTGACGAAGAGCTATGTGGATGAGCAGATCGCGAAGCTGAAGGGCAGCTCGTCGAACAGCGGCAATTCTAATGGCGGCAACAACACGAACACAAGCGGTGGTAATACCGCCAGCATAAAGCTTGAAGTCGTTAAAGTACCCGCCGGACAGATCCTGATGGCGGATGCCGGAACTGAGGTTGTTGTCCGTGTAGGCGACGCAGTCGCTTACAGCTCCGATACGAACGGCATCTCCGACGTAACGGAGGGCAAGGACATTAAGAGCGGATTGCCCGTTCCCAGGAATCATCTGATCTGGTTCCCGCGTGAGGGCAGAGGCATTCAAGCAGCTGAAGGCTATGCAGAGCCTTTGACTGTGCTGGTGAAGGGCCCTTACACGATTAGCGAGTGATGTGTCATATTTTGCCCGGATTGACAATAGGTTATACGCTTGAAAGCACCGGCGTGGAGAAACATTATAGATGTAATCTTATCTTCACGGAGGTGCTTCAGGATGAGTCGTTCCAATCAGAAGGTCGTTCCGGGCTGCAAGGCAGCCCTTGATCAAATGAAATATGAAATCGCTGCAGAGCTGGGTCTCATGAGCAGCAGCTATGCAGGAAGTGGCGCGGATACGGAGTTCGGAGGCGAACTGGGTGCTGCGGCATCCGGAACAACTTCAGGTCATGTCAACTGGTCGGCAATTTCTACCCGCCAGGCAGGTTCAGTTGGAGGAGAGATCACCAAGCGACTCATTGCGCAGGCCGAGCAAGCGATGGGTGCGGGGTTTTCGCTGTAGCTGGAATAAGCGGTATCCATTGACACTAAGCGACATTTTCGGTATCATGTGTTTTGTACTAATATCGGCCATATATATCAATGTGAAACGTGCTTGTGCCGCCATAGGACGGTGTAAGCCGTTTCTGTTTGTTGTAGGGTAATTTTATAGGTTATTGGAGGTTGATACGGATGTCGGTTAAAGGACGCCACTTATTCACATCTGAGTCAGTTACAGAAGGCCATCCGGATAAGATCTGCGACCAGATCTCCGATGCGGTTCTGGACGCATTTCTCGAGGCAGATCCCAATGCGCGCGTTGCGTGTGAAGTATCTGTAGCGACAGGTCTCGTGCTTGTTATTGGTGAGATCAGCAGCAAAGCGGATTTTATTGATATCTCTGCGATTGCTCGCCGCAAAATCAAAGAAATCGGGTATACACGCGCAAAGTATGGCTTCGATTCCAGCACATGCGCTGTGCTGACCTCGTTGAACGAGCAGTCTGCGGATATCGCCCAAGGCGTTAACGCAGCTCTGGAGTCGCGAGACGGCAAGGATATCAAGCAAGAAAACGAAGATATCGGTGCAGGAGACCAAGGCTTGATGTTCGGCTTCGCAACGAACGAGACGCCTGAATTGATGCCATTGCCTATCGCGTTGTCTCATCGCATCGCAAGACGCTTGTCAGAAGTCCGGAAGGATGATACTTTAGATTACTTACGCCCGGATGGCAAGACGCAAGTAACGATTGAATATGTGGATGGCAAGCCGGTCCGTGTCGACACCATTGTCGTATCTACTCAGCATGCAGAAGAAGTAACGCTTGAGCAGATTCAGAAGGATATTATGGAGCAAGTCATTCTCCCTGTCGTTCCTCAAGAATGGCTGGATCATGAAACGAAATACTTCATCAATCCGACTGGACGCTTCGTGATCGGCGGACCGCAAGGCGATGCAGGTCTGACGGGTCGCAAAATCATTGTCGACACGTATGGCGGCTATGCGCGTCATGGCGGCGGCGCCTTCTCCGGCAAGGATCCGACGAAGGTTGACCGTTCCGCTGCTTACGCAGCTCGCTACGTAGCGAAGAATATCGTGGCAGCGGGTCTTGCGGACAAGTGTGAGATTCAGCTTGCATACGCGATCGGCGTTGCTCAGCCTGTCTCCATTAACGTAGATACGTATGGTACGGGCAAGGTAGCCGAAGAGACGCTCGTCGAGATCATTAAGAGCAACTTCGATCTTCGTCCTGCGGGCATTATCAAAATGCTGGATCTTCGTCGTCCGATATACTCGCAAACTGCGGCGTATGGTCACTTCGGCCGTACCGATATCGACCTGCCGTGGGAGCGTGTGGACAAAGCGGATAAGCTGAAAGCGGACGCTGGATTGTAAGTTTATCATTGTTCAAATAAACGCAACATAAACGCCGTTTCTTCCGTCATTTGCCATGATGGGAGAAACGGTGTTTTTTATATTGCCGTTGTAGGGCTAATGAAGCAAAATCAACAAGAACCTAAATTTTTGAAGCTTTGAGACCGAAAAAGAAGGTACGAGTGTAATTTTTGAGGAGTGAAAAATGATGTATCGTATCCGGAAGCTGTCAATCATCATTGCTTTAATTATGGTACTTCAGTTAGGCCTGTATGGATGGTCGGCACCGACAGGCATATCGGCGGCTACTGGAGGGCCAGTGGCGTCAGGTTATTCACCGGCGGATAATCTGACAAGTGTACCGCTTAATTCGGATCTGAAGATAACGTTCGACGAGAAGGTGAAGAAGGGGCCTCATATAGCCCATATCGCCATCTACCAGTCCGGAACGAATAAATTGGTAGAAAGCATTAGCGTGACTTCGAGCCAAGTGTGGATCAACTCTTCGGATCAGCGCGAGGTGACGATCAACCCTTATCTGAGTGGAACGAGCGGCAAATTGGAGCTGAATACGGATTATTATGTGCTGATTGATGCTGGCGCATTCCTGAATGTATCCAACAGCGCTGCATATGCCGGTATTCAGAACGCTACGACATGGAACTTCCGAACGGTCGCTCAAGAAGATAACCAACGCCCGTCCCATGTGACGCGGCTGCCGGAAGGCAACAATGTGTCGATCACATCGACGCTGTCGCTGTCTTTCGATGAGATTGTCTATGTAGCGGAGGGCTCGATCCGAATCAGCTCAACGGATGACACCAGACATATCGCCGTTACCTCGAGCAGCGTAACAGGCAGCGGTTCATCACAGATTACGGTACGGCCCGACAGTGCGCTGCTTCCCAATACGACATACACGGTAACGATCGCAAGCGATAACTTCCAGGATGCATCGGGCAATAGCTATCCGGGCTCCTCATGGAGCTTCACGACAGCGCCGGCGCCTGTGAATATGGCGAGTGCTTCGCCGCTTAACCCAGCAGACGATGCCACACTCGTACCGATCGATGCGAACCTAACCATACGATTCGATCAGAATGTGCAGGCCAATAGCGGAAAGTATATCGAGATACGCAAAGTAAGCGATAATAGTCTGTTCAAGCGTATGCAAGCAACCTCTACAGAAATTACAGTGAACGGCAGCGCGGTGACGATTGATCCTGGCAATCATTTTGCGGCCAATACGGCCTATTATGTGCTAATCGAACCAGGAGCCTTCTCCAAGCCGGACCCTAACGCCAGCGAATGGTTCTATGGCATACCTGCAGCAACGGTCTGGAATTTCAGTACGGGCTACGGCAATGACAATTCAGCGCCTTATGTAACCAAATACGAGCCGGGCAGAAGCAGCACTGCGAATAACGCACAGTCGAAGCTTGTACTTACGTTCAATGAGCCTGTCTATCCCCATACAGGCAATATAGAAATTCGCCACTCCACAGGAGGCGAATTGTTCCGCAGCATTCCGATGACGTCAGAGCGGGTGAAGGGCGGAGGGACGAAGGAACTGGTCATCGATGCCACCTCGGCGATGGGAGGCGAGTCTGCGAAGTCGTTCATCAACAATACAAGGTACTATGTGACGATCGGCAACCGTGCGATTCGGGACGGCGCAGGCAACTACTACAGCGGCATCTCCAGCACGTCCGGCTGGATCTTCACCGTATCGAAGGATACGGACAGACCGCAGCTGGATGCGTTAAGCCCGGCCAATAATGCCACGGCTATAGCGGTTCGGGCGCGCTTCGCGGCAACCTTCAATACGCCGATCATTGCGGGGGCAGGGAAAATCTATTTCCACCCGATAACGTCAACGGCATCCGTCCCTTCCGTAGAGGCTAACTTCTGGGTAGATGGCGGCAATGCGAAGCGGATGTTCATTCAGCCGAGCCAGGATCTCCAGCAGGACAAGGATTACTATATCTACATTGAAGAGGATGCCATTACCGATCTGGTGGGCAACAGCTTCGTCGGCATACAGAATCAGTATCAGTGGACCTTCAAGACGATTGGCGGGGACAAGACGGCGCCGACTGTCTCCAAGTCGGAAGTTAGCGGTTCCGTTATCCGGCTTATCTATAACGAGCCGCTGAATACCAATCTGAGGCCGACTCCGGCCAGCTATTATGTAACGGTCGCAGGCGCGCCAAGGAATGTGACCAGCGTCAAAATTGAAGGGAATATGGTCCTGTTGACGCTGGCCAGCTCTGTAAGCAACAATCAGAAGGTCATCTTATCTTATTCGAAACCGGCAACGGGGCTTGTGCAGGATATATCCGGCAATGAAGCGGCATCCCTCTCCAATATGGATGTATCCAATGGATATACGAGCACGAATCCGGTCGTCTCCAGCGGCTCTGTATCCGGCAACACGGTCCAGCTGAACTTCAACGAGTCGCTAATGGCGGTCAGTGAGTACGCCCATACGCAATTCACTGTCAAGGTCGGCGGCAGCAACTATTCCATTCTATCCATGTGGCATAGCGGCTCTGTCATCCAGTTGACATTGTCCAACAACATACCGAGCGACAAGAGCGTGTATGTGACTTACTCGCCGTCGAGCTATCCGCTTACCGGCACGTCCGGCAATCGTGTGAGTGGCTTCAGCAATTATAATGTACGCGAGGGCAACAACGGTAATGGCAATAATAACGGCGGCGATTACTATGCGCCGTATGTACAGTTCATAACCGCAAGCAACAATGCGATATTGATCAAATATAACGAGCCGTTGAACTCGACCACAGCACCGGGAAGCTATCAATACAGCGTAACGGTCGACGGACAGCTTCGCAGTGTATTGAGCGCAAGCGTCTCGGGGGACACCGTGGTCTTAACGGTTAATGAGACGATCGATTCGGGGGCCATCACGAAGGTGTCTTATATTGGCTCCAGCTATGCGCTGAAGGATTACAATGGCAATCCTGCCGCTTCCTTCGCGAATATTGTCGCGAACAGCGGTGCGGGAACGGGGGAGACAGGCACTCTGCAAGGCGCCATACTGAAAGGGAACATTCTGACGCTCACGTTCAATCAGGTGTTGAATCAGTCTTCCATACCGACAACAAGCCAGTTCATTGTCAAGGTCAAGAATACGATTCGCTTGGTCAGCAACGTACAAGTAACGGGCAATACCGTTATTCTGACTCTGGCTTCCGCTGCGAATGCCGGAGATGCTGCTCAGTTGTCTTATATTAGCAGCAATACCGGTCTGAAGACGATCGGCGGCGGGCTTGTCAATGGCTTCACGAATATGAATGTCGCCAATCAGACCTCGTTGCTGGATTCCTTGTCCGGAGACTTCGAGGCGGCGGCGGGCGGAGGCGTCGGCATCAAGACGTCGGCGGCGACGTCGACGACGGATCAGTCCCCGTCGGGGCAATCGACGAAGCGCTATGCGATTAAGAACGACAAGTTCGTTATGGCGGTAGCCAAAGCAAGGGAAGCGGGCATAACGGTTCCGCGTATCGTGTTCAAGGTGCCGGATTATGAGAAGGCAGCAATGGCAGGTGTCTCGATCGCGGCATTGGACATGGCCAGCAAGCAAGGAGATGTCATCTTCGTCGTCCAGCACGGGGATATGACCTACGAGCTTCCGCTGAGCGCAGTCGATCTGTATGAGCTGTCCATGATGGCGGCCGGGAACAACGTCAATACGCAGCTGGTGATCTCGATTGATAAAGGCACGACAACAGCTGCGTCTTCGCTCAAGACAGCGATCTCGTCCAGCAAGGCGTCAATTGTGAACGGACCTGTTCATTATGAAGTCATGATCGTCAACGGAACTTCGAAGCAACAAGTGACGGCATTTGAAGGCTACCTGACCCACACGCTGCAAACAAGCTATAGCGTGGATGCCAGCCAGCTGGCGGCGGTATGGCTGGATCCTGTAACCAGCACATTGTCCTACGTTCCGACTTCGATCAAGAAGGAGAACGGCAGGACGATTGCAAGCTTCATGCGGCAAGGCAGCAGCGCATATGCGCTCGTCCGTCATGACAAGAACTTCACCGATCTGAGCAAGCATTGGGCGGCTCGCGACGTGGAGATGATGGCAAGCAAATTTATCGTCGATGGGCATAGCGTCACGAAGTATGCGCCTGACATATCCATCACGCGCGGCGAATTCGCAACTTACATTGCGAAGGGCTTGGGGCTTGGCGGCAATCGGGAAGCTGCGGCCAAGTTCAAGGATGTCAACAAGGATACCGCGATGGGCGCCTACATCGGCGCTGCGGCTGCAGCCGGCATCGTGAACGGCACGTCGAATGATACGTTCAAGCCTAACAGTTACATCAAACGTCAGGACATGGCGGTCATGATGATGCGTGCGGCCAAGGTAGCGGGACTTCAGGAACAATTGCCACAGTCGGTAGAATCCTATCTGAACGCCTATCGGGACAGGGGAGAGCTAGGTGATTATGCGCAGAAGGATATGGCGCAGGCGATTCACTACGGAATCATCAACGGCAAGTCCGAGACGAGACTTAGCCCGACGACGAATGCCTCACGCGCGGAGGGGGCAGTCATGATTATGCGATTGCTGGAGAAGGCAGGTTTTCTCACGCCATAGGATAGACGACACGGCGCTCGCTTTTATAGCGGGCGCTTGTGTGTATAGGGCCATCGGCCTACATAATATTTTTCTTTCAGAAATTGGATGACGATAGTAGTCTTTTATGAACGTAACTTTTCTCTCATTCTCGTAGTCTAATGTGGTAGATACATAGAGATGGGAGAGTTGTTGGAATCATGCGGATGGAAGCAGACAGCAAGAAGAAGCATCATCACAAGGTTGGCAGAGCAATTGGAAGAAAGGTGCTCGTCGTCGTCATTAGCGGCAGTATGCTCGCAGGACCGATAGCGGGGTTATTGCCGGAACGAATGCAGCAATCCATGATCGAATCAGTATACGCCTCGTCCGCTCCGGTATTGAAGCTGCAGAGCGAGTCGATGATGACGTCGGGCGCGAAGCGGCTGGACTATATGTGGCATACGACGCGGAAGGGCCAGTCAGTGAAGACAGCGGTGCATGTCATTGAAGTGGACCTATCGAATCCGCATATCTCGTTGAACGCGATGAGCGGCGTCAACAACAGTACAGGACAGAAAAATCACTTGATGAATATGACCAAGGACAATGGCGCGGTCGGCGGCATTAACGGCGACGTGTTCGTCATGACCAATGAAGGGGCGCCGTTAGGGGCGCAAGTTACTTCCGGCACGCTCATCTCCAGCCCGTCTTCGCTCAAAGGCATGTATGCCTTTGCCGTGACGAAGGAGCGGGAGCCGATGGTGGACGCATTTGCTTTCACTGGAAGCGTAACGGCAGAGAATGGCGGCATCTTCCCGCTGGAAGGACTGAATCAATCTTCATACTTCTCCGAGAGAGAAGGCGAGACGTACAGCCATGTTAATAAAATGTTCATCTACACCAGCGCATGGGGAGGTGCAGAACGTCCTGCTAATTCTGCGACAAAACCCACTGAGGTGCTGGTCCGGGACGGCATGATCGAACAGATTACGAGTGAAGCGCCTATCATCGATCCGATACCGGAGAACGGGTATATATTGCGTGCCCATGGCGAAGCAGCCAAGTTCGTCCTGACTAATCTCGCCATTGGCCAGCCGCTTCAGGCGGAGTACACCTTGAAATCGCAATCGACTGGGCAGGTGATCGATCCAGCTTCTCTGGATATGCTCATTGGCGGGCATACGCTGTTGGTGGACAAGGGAGCGCCATCCATCTTCACCAGAGATATAGCAGGGGTGAGCGGTACATCTTACACATCGCGCTCTGCAGTCGGGTACTCCAAGGACGGAAAGAAGGTCTATCTGATTACGAGTGAGAGAGCGGATGGCCATACGGGCCTCAGCCTGAAGGAACTGCAGCAGGTGATGGTCCAGCTCGGCGTCTATAAAGGGCTTAATCTGGATGGCGGCGGATCGACGACGATGACGGAGCGGCCGCTGGGTCAGAGCGGCATCAAGCTGGCGCACTCCACGCAGCAAGGCTCGCAGCGCTATATTGCCAACGGGATCGGCGTATTCACGTCCGCGCCTGCAGGCGAGCTGAAGGGCTTGGTCGTGGGCGGCCCCAATGTGATGTTCAAGGGGCAGAGCGCTCAGTATTCGGTCAACGGCTACGACACGTACTACAACCCTTACCAGGTGGACAAGTCTTCTCTGGAGTGGGGAGTCTCCGGCAAGGCGGGAAGTATGGAGAATGGAGCGTTCACGGCGACGGCGACCGGCAAGGCTGTCATTACGGTGAAGTCGGGCGATGTCAAGACAGAATATGACATTCATGTTATCGGCAAGGAGGATATTGCGTCGATTAAGGTGAATGCGTCGGCAGGCATGCTGATTCCAGGCTCCAAGCTAAGCGTTCCGGTTACAGTGAAGCTGAAGAACGGCAAAGCATATAAGCTGTCCGGCGATTCGCTGGAATGGGAGTTTGTCGGCTTCGAAGGCTCGTACAGCGACGGGGCTGTGACTGTAGACAGTGTGAATAAGGATGCGAAAGTAGGCTATGCGATTGCCCGCTATGACGGAGTCAGTGCGATGGTGCCTTGGGTCAAAGGAGAAAAGGTGACCGTCGTCGAGGATTTCGAGGTGTCCCGCTACGCCATTACGTCGCAAGTAACGCCGAAGGAGACGACGAAAGGCGGCGTGAAGCTCGTCAGCGACTTGCCTGGCCAGAAGAAGGGCAGAGCGCTGCAGATTGCTTACGACTTCTCCGAAGGAACGGGAACGAAGGCGTCATATGCGGTATTCGGCAGTGATGGACGTACCATCTCTGGCTCGACAAGTACGATGAGTATGGATGTGTATAGCGACAACAGCAACAACTGGCTACGCGCGGAAATAATCGGGGCGGACGGCGCCGTTCATCTGGTGGATATCGCCAAAGAGCTGAACTGGGACGGCTGGAAGGAAATGCATGTCAATCTGTCCACTGAAAAAATTGCCTATCCTGCCAAGCTGAAGCGGGTCTACGTCGTCACGATCGATCAGAATAGCGACAAACGTAAACCTGTGGGAGCTGTGGCCATTGACAACATCGAGCTGCGAACTTCCGCATCTGTGACGGAGCCGCCGAGGGCGCAAATTACGATGACGGTCGGACAGACAAAAGCACTGGTCGACGGCAAGGCGATCAAGCTGGAGGCGAGTCCGATTCTGCTGAACGGCTCCTCTTATGTGCCGGTGCGGTTCGTCACTGAAGCGATGGGCGCCGAAGTGCTGTATGAACACGAGACGCGAAGAGTGACCGTGCTGCGCGGCAATCAGATGCTGGAGATGAATATCGGCAAGAAGGGTTACATGCTGGACGGGGTGAGCTATCCTTCCGAGGTGGCTCCGTTCACTCGCAACGGAAGAACGTTGATTCCGGTAAGGTTGTTCTCGGAGAAGCTGGGCTTTGACGTCGATTACGATGATGAGAAGCGCATGATAATTATTCAGTAAATGTGTTAAAGTGTGGTATGATAAAAGGGTATATCTTTTGTCGAAGAGAGGGTGCCATAATCGAAGTGGATCACCTTACCATGGATATCAACAGGGTTATTGCCAATGCCATTAGCGTAATGGAAAACAGCAAGTATCAAATATTTGAAATATGTGAGACAGCGCGTACCGAACGGGAGGCTCTGGAGCAAGAGCTTGATGGGGTCATTGAAGAAACGGTCGGCACGATCGAGAAGGTGGACCGGCTTGAACGGGAGTATCGACTGGCCCGGATTCGATTGACGGAGGTTAGCCGAGATTTCGTACGCTTCAAGGAGGAGGACATCAAGTCCGCTTATGAGAAGGCTACAGGCATTCAACTGGACTTGATGGTGTATCGTGAGAAAGAAAATTATTTGAAAGCGCGAAGGGATGACTTGCAGAAGCGTGTCCGCAATGTCGAGCGATCAATCGAGCGGGCCGAGGTCATCAGCTCCCAGATGAATGTTGTACTGGAATATTTGTCCGGCGATCTGAATCAGGTTACTCGGATCTTGGAATCGGCGAAGACACGTCAACTGCTGGGACTGAAGATCATACTTGCGCAAGAGGAAGAACGCAAGCGTATTGCGCGGGAGATTCATGACGGACCTGCGCAATCGCTGGCTAACATTGTATTGCGTACCGAGATTGCGGAGCGGATGCTGATGAAGAAGGATTTCGATCTCGTTCAGGAGGAGCTGATCGACCTGAAGGGCCAAGTCCGGTCAGGGCTGGAGGAAATCCGGAAAATCATCTTCAATCTCCGACCCATGGCGCTGGATGATCTGGGGCTGGTGCCGACGCTGCGCAAGTTCACCCAGGACTTCGAAGAGAAGTCGAGGGTGCATACCGCCTTCGAGCTGTCGGGCAAGGAATTACGCTTGCCGTCGGCGATGGAGGCGGCCATATTCCGCCTCGTGCAGGAAGCGTTCTCCAATGTGCTGAAGCATGCGAACGCGTCGCATGTCGTATTGGAGATCCGCTATAACAAGGACAATATTATACTCTCTATACTGGATAACGGCGCGGGATTCGTCGTCGGCAACGTCGAACAGTTGACAAGCCGCAATGGTCACTTCGGCCTGGTCGGTATGAGGGAACGCGTAGAACTCATCGAAGGAAGGATGGATATTGACTCGAAGCCTGGTCAAGGCACCAAAATAGTGATCGATATTCCGATGACATCAGAAGGAAGAAAGGAGACTGAAACTAATGAATCAGACATCGTCTAATGGCTCCGGCAAAATCAAAATTCTGCTGGCGGATGACCATCAATTGTTTCGTGAAGGCTTGAAACGAATTTTAAATATGGAGAACGACCTGGAGGTTATCGGCGAATGCGGCGATGGCATTCAGGTGCTGGAATTCTGCAATCATACAGAGCCGGAAATCGTTTTGATGGACATAAACATGCCGATCGAGACAGGTGTCGTAACGACGGAGCGATTGAAGGAAATGTTCCCGAACGTCAAAGTTATTATCTTATCTATTCATGATGACGAGAGCTATGTGTTCGAGTCGCTTCGCAAGGGGGCGACAGGTTACCTGCTTAAAGATATGGAAGCGGAATCGCTGATCAATGCGATACGTTCCGATCATCAGGTCCACTCCTATATTCATCCAAAAGTAACAGGCAAGCTGATCAACCAGCTGCGAAGGATGACTTATCTGGATGAGATGGGTGTTGCCTCGGGCGCAGCCGCTGCCAGAGAGACAGGTGCGAAGTATGTCTCGACGGAAGACAGCCCGCTTACTCGTAGGGAGGCCGAAGTGCTACGCCTGATGGCAGAAGGCAAGAGCAATAAGCTGATTGGCGAATATCTATTCATTAGTGAGAAGACGGTCAAAAATCATGTCAGCAGCATTCTGCAGAAAATGGAAGTGGATGACCGCACGCAAGCTGTCATAAATTCTATCAAATTCGGTTGGGTAACCATCTAATCAGAAAGCGCATTGGAAAATCAATAAGAAGCCCGTGGAGCGTTGTTGCTCCACGGGCTTCTTATTGATTTATGAATTGCTGCGGTTGCGACGCTTCAGAGCCAGCAGACCGGATATTGTGAAGAAGGTCCCTAACAAGTAATAGGGAGTCGGGCTGGACTCGCCGGTCTTGGGGAGTGTCTCCAGCGGCACGGATACTTCCTCATCCGGCCCTCCACCGGTAGGCACATCCTCGTCCTCGATGATGATAACTTCAGGCGTCGGTGATGGCGACGGAGCCTCAGACGGCGGCGCAGACTCAGTAGGAGTAGGCGACGGAGCCTCGGACGGCGGCGCAGACTCAGTAGGAGTAGGCGACGGATCCTCAGACGGCGGCGCAGACTCAGTAGGAGTAGGCGACGGAGCCTCGGACGGCGGCGCAGACTCAGTAGGAGTAGGCGACGGATCCTCAGACGGCGGTGCAGACTCAGTAGGAGTAGGCGACGGATCCTCAGACGGCGGCGCAGACTCAGTAGGAGTAGGCGACGGATCCTCAGACGGCGGCGCAGACTCAGTAGGAGTAGGCGACGGATCCTCGGACGGCGGCGCAGACTCAGTAGGAGTAGGCGACGGATCCTCGGACGGCGGCGCAGACTCAGTAGGAGTAGGCGACGGTGTCGGCACACATTCACTAAGGGTATGAAGGGCGAAATTGCGCAAGGTCAAGTGATCATGGCCATACCCTGGATTCAGCGTGATTTGCATCGGACCTGCATACAGATCCAGTTGCATTTTGCCACAAGGCGGCAAGTTAATTGTTAACTCATAGCTGCCGGCTGTATCGTATTTCATGGATGAAGAAGCAAAGTGTAGTTGATCTTCATAGGGCTTCGGAGTGTTTTCATAAGTATAGACGGAGAAGTTGACCTCCACGCAATCTTCTACAGTTGAAAACTTGGCTGTTGCCGTAGAACCGCTTATAAAAATATAAGTGCCCGGGTGGTCAGGATGAAATTGGATCCTATCATACCGCTGGCTGTATGCCGTACAACCACCTGTCTCTTCAGCAGGTTGTTCAGCGGTGTCTTCTTGAACGGGGTCTGAATCCTCATCGGCTCCTTCAGCCCATACCATAGTGCCAAGCGAAAGTGATAGCAACATTAAAATAGCTAATAAAAGCGACAGAGCTTTCCTCGGTTTCTGCAAGCGATCACACTCCTTATTCAGCAGATGGTTTCTATTTGTGGTTATAAAGTCCCTTTCTAATGGGAGATTAACAGGGGGATTAGGTCAAGCGGCCGCTATTAGCCCTACATATCGATTATATGTTTAATGATTTAGAAAAATGATAACACATACCAGGAATCCAGCAAGGGTGTAAAATTGTGTAATATTGTTGAGTGATTGGGCATTTTGTCGATTCATTACGTAACCGCCTCCAAGAGCCGTAACCGATAAGTGCGGTAGCGCATATAGTGTCACCAAGAGGAGGTGGCCGACATGTTCGAGCTTCTGCTGATGATCATTGGAAGTTATGCAATGGCGGCTATGTTGGTGCATCTGGTATTTTGGATGGGGCGTAGGCGCCGGCAAGTCAGCAAGCAATTCATATTCATTGCTAATCATAACGAGAATAATATGGAATGGTACTTAAGATCATTGATGAGATTCTCCAGATGGATGGGAAGAGATGTCCGGCTGACGTTAATAGATCGAGGCGTAACGGATGAAATGAGGGGTATTGTGGATCGATGGAAGCGAGCGGGGCATGCCTTGCATGTGCAGAAGTACGAGGTTTCTGGAGAAGATTGTGCCATGTCACAAAGGAAGCGCTCTTATAATGAGGAAGACAAAGCGTTCCATATGATGTGGATGCTCCAGTCGGAAGGCATTGTGACGGAAGTGGATCATGCAGTTATTGTAGATTTACAAAATCCAGCAGACTTGTCTAAAATGCCATTTTAGCTTATAATTTTTGGTAATTGAATAACTGTTGAAATGAAAGAGTGAAGCACACTCGGATACGCTGGTCTAAGAGCCAGTATATTCGGTGTGCTTTCTTTACGTTCGGGAGGGATGAGAATGAGGGCAAATGTGTATGTCGTGCTGACGAATGAAGGCTGGCAAGCTGGATTGACCATCCATGCGAGTGTTGATTATGCGTATTGGTTCCAAGATGCGTTCGGTATAAGGGATGCCGCTGTCGCCTGGCAATGGCGGGAAGCGCTATCATTCGGTGAGGCATGCGGATTCATAGAACGATGGCGGCGGGAAGCGGAAGGGAAGGAGGAGAGCGAGGCATGGGCGCTGGAGCGTATGGCTTGGTTCATCGACGGGGAGAAGCGGTCTGGAAGCGGAAGAGTAGAGGAGCGGGATGGCGAAGGGCGACGTAAGAGCAGCTTTGGCGGGATGCAAGGCAGAGTGGAGCGATGGACAGGAGAGAAGCGAGACGAGAGAGAGCGAACGGGACGAAGCCGCGGGATGAGCGGGGCGGAGTCGGCGAGGGTAGTGCGAGACGAGAGGGAGCGAATGGGACGAAGCCGCGGGATGAGCGGGGCGGAGTCGGCGAAGTTGGCGGCGCAGGCGAAGCTCGCCGCCGAGCTGTTGCAAGGGCGCGCACTGCTAGGCAGCGAAGCGCGCGCCTTGCTGGGCGCCCACGGCCCCGCGGATGATACAAGCTGGAGCGCAGCGATACAGCTTGCCTCTCTGCAGGGGCGTGTGCGCCTCGGCGGAGCGGTCGCCGCCGATCGAGGCGGGCGGCCGGACGCGGCTGCGCGGCGCAGCCGCTGCCTGCGGTGCGGCAGCGGGGAGGCGCGCCTGAAGCGCACGTATTGCGAAGCTTGCGGGCGGGAGTGCGCTTATTGCGAAGCGTGCCTGACAATGGGGCGGAGTCGCGAGTGCGAGATGTTGATCATCGGCGTATATCACCCCCATGCAGGAGCACTGCGAGAGCATGAGCAGATATTGGAGCCGTTAGCGAACAGACTGAAGAAGTGGGGGCTTAGCCCGGCTCAGACCGCAGCAACTTCCAAGGCGTTATCCTTTGTAGAAAATAAGCCGCGTATCGGCAAAAATAAGGAGCGAAAAGCGATGAGCATGAGCAAGCCAATGGTTGTGTGGCGCAAGCTGTGGAAGAGTGGGCAACGTAAAGGGGATACATACTTATGGAACAGCGACAGATCAGGGGAGATCCGGAATCAACATGGCACGGAATCCCGGAAGAGGGACAAGCTTGCGAGCAGCAGCCGCTGGCCGGGGCTTGTATTGGATAACGGCGCTGCAGAGGGGCTAGCGGGAATTGCGCAAGGCATCCGCCAAGCGCTGACACGTGGACAAAGTCGCACATTGCAGCCGATTATGGCTTATGAGACAGGACCGTTAGGCGGAGCTGACGATGGGCAATGTCTGGCTGGCTTCCCTGAAGGACAATTATTGTAGCACAAAGGTGCATATGCGGGCGAGTCGCCTATAGGAGTTAGAATAAGTGGAGACGGGATTAGAGTACGGCAGAAGCAGCAGATTGGCGGCATATTCAACCAGTTGCAAACCAAAACAAACAGACCGTTCCTGTTGTGGGCGGTAACAGGAGCAGGCAAGACTGAGATGGTTTTCCCACTAGTGGAATCGGTACTGAGTAGAAAAGGAAGGGTGCTAATCGCATCTCCGCGTCGTGATGTGGTCATCGAACTAGACCCTAGAATCCGAAAAGCCTTCCCGGACGCTCAAGTGGTCACGTTATATGGAGGAAGCAGGCAGAAATGGGAGCAGGGACAGATTACGTTGTCTACTACGCATCAGTTATTCCGCTTCCAGGAAGCGTTCGATCTGGTTATTATTGATGAGATTGACGCTTATCCCTATCACGGCGACCCTATGCTCTATTACGCTGCGGACAAATGCTGCCTGCCGGGCGCTCCCAAGTTGCTGCTCTCGGCTACGCCGCCGAGAGAATTGCAGCGCGAAGCGAAGCGTGGGAAGCTGGAGCATGCCCGGGTGCCTGTCAGGTATCACCGCCATCCACTGCCGGTACCTAAGCTGCTTCGCTCTCCGAAGACGCATGAGCTGTTAAGCACCGGGAAGTTGCCTGCTACTCTCTTAGCGCTGCTTCGTTCATCGTTAGAGCGAGGCGCGCAGATCTTCCTGTTCGTATCGCGCATCTCCCATGCGGAGCCGCTGGCCAAGCTGCTTATGAAGAAGCTGAATACTTCCTTGATTGAGGCCACTTCATCACACGATACGCAGCGCGCAGAGAAGGTGAAGCGATTCCGGAGGGGCGATTGCCGATTACTGGTAACTACAACGATATTGGAACGAGGCGTTACGATTCCGAAGAGCGATGTATTCATTCTGAATGCGGACAGTTCCCTCTTCGACGAAGCTTCGCTCGTTCAGATGGCCGGACGGGCGGGACGATCTGCAGACGACCCGAATGGGAAGGTATACTTCTTCGGCAGCGAGCGCAACGGTTCGCAGTTGCAAGCGCGCAGTCACATTCGAACGATGAACTCGATTGCCCGCAAGCAAGGTTTTCTACTGCCTGATCCGGGCCGCAAGGAGAAGAGATGAAGACGACACTGTCCTGTAAAGTATCATCTTGCCTGCAGGACGGGTGGGAGAGATGATGGGGACTCATGTCATCGCATATGTCAAGGATCTCTCCAAGCAAGCGTTGCAATGGCTTTCCCCGCGGCACGCATCATGCGCGGTATGCGGGGGACTGCTCCGCGGAGTTAATGCAGGGACGCCGTCTTTCGCTAGAGAGCTTGAACGGATGATTTGCGGGGCTTGCTTGCAAGCCATTCCCTGGCTGAATCGAATTACTTGCCGATATTGCGGTCGGGGCATCTCATGTCCCGATTGCTCACAGCATCATGAGCGGTCATTCCGCTTGAATCGAAGCTCTGTGCGATATAGCCCTGCCATGCGGGAATGGCTGGCACGATATAAGTACCGGGGAGACGAGGCACTGGCGCCGCTACTTGCAGGCATGCTGGAACCTGCCTTTCGTGCGATCACGCATGAAGCTATGAGACAAGCAGACGCTTCAAAAGCGCGAGATGCAGGACGTGATAGGGAGAAGCCGCGTTCTGCCAGCGTTAAGGGCTTCATGAGCCGTGTATGGGATAGAGGCTACGATGTAGCTCTTCAAATGAAAGAGCGCTATTCTAGCCGAGAGGCGTCACATCTCTGGCATGCCATCACTTACGTACCGGTAAGCAAGGAGCGTGCAGAGGAGCGGGGGTTTAATCAAGCGCGGCAGCTGGCGGAGCTGTTGGCGGACAGGCATGGAATGCCGTTGTACCACTTGCTTCGACGCATAAGGCACACGAAGAAGATGAGCTTTAAGACTCGGGCCGAACGGCTTCGCGATGCGCATACGCTATTTGCCGTCAACGAGCGTCAGATACAGCTGCTAGCAGGCAGCAGACAGGACTCGGCGACATCAGGGCTTCGCATATTGCTCATCGATGATATTTATACGACGGGCAGCACCGCTTCCGCATGTGCCGATGCTATGAAGAAGGCGTTGCCTTGCCCGGCAGACATATATATTTTGACATGGGCTCGCTCGTAAGAGCACAAGAAGAAGATCGTATATCATGGATTACGGTCTCTTCATGCTGGGTATTCATGAAAGTTTGTTGAAAAGCGCTGGAATAGTAATGAAAATACAGACAAATTCCGTTAAACTATATATAAAGGTTTCGTTGAGCAGAGGGGAGAACCGATATGATGAATCTGGACAACTGTCCGCGATGCGGCAAGCTATTCGCTAAAAATATTAGAGACGTATGCCAGGTGTGCCTGCGGGACATCGATAAAGAGTATGAAAAGTGCGCAACTTATCTGCGGGAAAATAAAGGCGCGATGATTACGGAGCTGTCAGATCAGACGGGCGTATCGATCAGACAGATTACGAAGTTCATCCGTGAAGGGCGGATCTCAATGATGGACGCTCCCAATCTGTCCTATCCGTGCGAGTCGTGCGGCGTATTGATTCGTGAGAGCCACTTGTGCGACGCTTGCCGCAAGCGGCTGACGAAGGATACCCGGCGCATGCTGGATGATGAGCAAACGAAGAAAGATACGGAAACAACAAACGCTGCAGAGATTTATAAAGGGATTGAACGGTACAAGAAATTATAATTCCAATCATTTGCACCACTATAAAATATGACTTGACCGGAGCCGATAATACTTGTAAAGGTTATCGGCTCTTTTAGTTTCTGCAAATAACGAGGTGATGAAAGTGAAAATTAACGATATAAATCGGATAGGCGGCATGAATCCCTATCAGAAGCAAAATGAATGGCGTACGGAAGGGGCTAGCAAGGCTCGCCGCAAGGATCAGGTGCAAATCTCTCCGGCGGCGCAAGAGATGCTGTCCACGAGCAAAATGACCAGTGCAGAACGCGCGGATCGCATTCACGAATTGAAGCAATCTGTGACGTCTGGCACTTATCATGTGGATGCGGGCAAGATTGCGGAGAAGCTGCTTCCTTATTTGAGACCGGATCAGTCAAAGTAAGATTGGAGGCCGTAATATGTCGATAGCAGCAATTGTAACGATAATGGAGCAGCAATTGGCTTTGTATGAAAAATTGCTTGTAATAGAAGAAGACAAAAAGCGAATGATTATGGGTAATGAAGTTGTCCAGCTTAACGTTCTCACGCAGAAGGAAAGACTTTTAGTCGCCAAAACGGAAGAACTAGAAACGCAACGACTGCTAGAAACGGCCCGATACTTCAAAAATATAGGCTTTCGCAATCGGTCAGGATTGCTGTCAGATCTCATTAAATCTGTTCATGTGCCTCTAGAAAAACAGCAATTAATTCAACTGTATGAGCAGTTGACAGGCATACTGGCAAAATTGAAGCATGTAAACGAAGCCAATCAGTTACTAATTCAGCAATCGTTGGATTTTATTAACTTTTCTATTGGCCTAATGGTTGAGGACCCAAATGAAGATGTTGTGTATAAGCACCCTATGAATCAATTGAACGGTTCAAAAAGAATGACAATGTTTGATTCCAGAGCATAACAAGGAGCTGACGGCATGAGATCGACATTCCACTCGCTAGAAACGGCCAAACGAAGTATATTTACTCAGCAGGCTGCAATCAATACAGTTGGACATAATATCTCCAATGCAAATACTGAAGGGTATTCCAGGCAAAGAGTGACTATGGTAAATTCCAGGCCAATCGAAGCCTTTGGCATGAATCGATCCACAGCACCGGGGCAATTGGGAACGGGTGTTGAATTCACTTCGATTACTCGTATTCGAAATGCATTTCTGGATGAGCAGTATCGAGAGCAAAGTCAAGGTGTAGGAAGCCTGGAGATACAAACTGATACATTAAGCAAGTTGGAAGGCTATATTAATGAACCATCCGATACGGGTATACGAACAGTTCTTGAAAATTTCTGGAATTCATGGTCTGATTTGAGCAAGGACCCGGAGAATGTAACTGGTCGTGAAATATTGCAAGAAAATGCGGTAGCATTAGTAGAGACATTCAATGAGCTAAGCAGACAGCTAACTGATCTGGACAATGATCTGACTTCCAATATTGATGTGAAAGTATCGGAAGCTAACTCCCTGTTACAAACGATCTCCTCCCTGAATGCGGAGATTAGAAAAATTGAGTCACTGGGTGATCATGCAAATGACTTAAGGGATCAACGCGACCTAATGACAGATAAACTTTCCAAAATTGTCAATATAAACGTTACAGATACAGATCAAGGCTATACAATTTCACTCGGAGGAGCAACTTTGCTTCAAGGAGAGACCATATCTCCACTGACATCAGCAGGTTTGGAAACGGCATACACAACTGGCGATCTCATTGGCGGAGAGGTTCATGGCATGATTGTTTCGCGAGATAATTATGTTGCTGGCTTCCAGCAGCAATTGGATACTTTGGCCAATACGCTTGCTAACGGAGAGTTTCAGGTGACTATTCCCGCAGGCTGGGTAAAGCCAGGCACAACTGTTCCTACAACCACGGATGAAGTAGTAACCGTGAAAGGGATTAACGGCCTTCATAAGCTAGGCTATACATTAGCTGATCCAGCTACGGCAGGTGAGGATTTCTTCACGTTCAAAACAGGTGCAACAGGAATAACAGCAGCTAGTATTCAACTAAATTCATCCATTGCCGCGGATTCTAATAAAATTGCCACTTCTCTTCGCACAAAAACGGACGCCTTTGGGGTTACTACTGTAGTGAAGGGTAATAATGGATTGTCGTTGTTAATGTCTGAACTGAAAGATATAAAGTTTGCTTTCGACGAAACTGCAACAGGCGGAGGGGTGACTACGGCTACTGTAAATGATTTTTATGGTGCAGTTGTCGGCGCGCTTGGGGTACAGAGTCAGGAAGCTGACCGGTTGTATAAAAATACTCAGACTCAGCTGGATCAAGTTCAAAGCAATCGGTTGTCGGTTAGCGGGGTTTCTTTGGATGAAGAAATGGCTGATTTAATCAAATATCAATATGCATACAGCGCTTCAGCTCGCTTCATGACAACTTTCGATCAGATGTTAGAGAAATTAATAAACGGAACAGGAATGGTAGGACGTTAATGAGCGGTGAACACAAACTAAGGAGAGTGGAAAAATGTCATTGCGCGTAACTCAAAGCATGATGCATTTGCAGCTAACACGAAATTTGAATCGCAACTTAACTCAGATGGAACAGCTGCAACAGCAAACAACGACGGGGCGCAAAATCAACAAGCCATCGGATGATCCAGTTGGAATTACCTATTCCTTGCGTTACCGCACGGAAATTGCTGCTAATGGGCAATACAAGGAGAACGTCGACTCGGCATTATCGTGGCTTGATTTTACGGATTCAGTGGTAAATCAGGCTGGAGATGTGCTTAAGCGAGTGAAAGAGCTGGCCATACAAGCTGCTAATGGAACAAATCCCGATCTTGCATTAGATAATGTAAAAAGTGAAATGGAACAGCTAAAAGATCAGTTAATTGATATTGGAAACAGTAAGATGAATGGGAAGTACATTTTTAATGGCGAGAATTTCGAACAGATGCCGTATGGCCCTTCACTAGAAGCTCGCGAGGTAACAACAGATACTGGCGCTATTATGTACACAGTAGGTGTCAATACAAAGTTGGATATTAACTTTAATGGCAATCAAGTGTTCGGCGCCGGAGATCTCGCAGGAACGGGCGATAATGTGTTTTCCACGCTCGATCGCGTCATCGCCGCGTTAGGTAGTGGTAATCATAGCGATGTAACTGCGGAATTAGGCAATATTGATAAAGGTATTGATCGTATGTTGAATGTCAGAGCTGAGATTGGTGCACGAGTGAATCGGGCTGAACTGGTGCAAAATCGGTTAGCAGACCTTGAAATTAATTTAACCGAAATGCAATCGAAGGTAGAAGATGCGGATTTCGAAAAATTATTAATTGATACACAGATTAACGAAAATATATATCAAGCTTCACTTTCAGTCGGCGCAAAGGTAATTAGTAAGTCTTTGGTTGATTTCTTGCGATAAGCAATGAGGATACCACAGATTTCAATCCATTCAACATCGGCTGAAATGGGTATAAAAAGCAAACTGGGGCATTTTGAGATCAAGCAAAAGCAAGCAACTATTGCTATTCATTCCGTTGACGCTGTTGTTTCCATTCAATCAGAGCCTGCAGTTGTCTTAATTGATTTATCGAAAACTTGGGATGCTTTGACGGGAGGTAAGCCTATTGCCTTCTGGAACCGAATTTATGGTCAGTCCAATAAATATGTACTCGATGCTATCCGGCATACTGTTCAGGAATATAACCAGATAGGAGATGTTTTGTCTGACGGCAATCCTCTTGCTGAGGCAGCAAAGCAAAGCCTGTCCCGAGAGCGGCCAAAGCTGCAAGTGTACGGCTCAGCTTCTCCTGCTAACGTGGATTTTAAAGCTGTGCTATCAGATCCTGAGATTCAAGTGAGTAGAGGATATGTGAATGTTGATGCAAAAATAAATCGACCACAGATTGCCTACCAGAGAGGTTATGTAAACACATTCATGAAGAAATATCCATCTGTAGAAGTGTCAGTGCCGAAAATTGATATCAAAATGTAATCATGAGATAATCATGTAGAGCTGTAGAATCGAATGCGATGCTATAGCTTTTTATTTTAATGTGGAGTGTGATAACCGTGATTATCCAAACAACTCAGCTTGGCAAAATCGAATATCAACATAAAGATGTTATTACATTTATTAAGGGAATACCAGGATTTAAAGAACAAAGGAAATACGTAACGGTTAAAATCGAGGATAGCCCGTTCATGTATTTGCAATCAGTTGATAAAGAAGAACTTGCCTTTATTGTTGTTTCTCCTTTTGAGTTTTTTCCCGATTACGAATTTGAGCTTTCGGCAACAGTCAAAGACGATTTGAATATACAGCAAGAAGCGGATCTTCTCATCGTTAATATTGTTACTATTCGTGACGATCTAGCCAAAGCTACAATAAATTTGGCGGCACCAATTATATTAAATGTAAAAGAGCAATTAGGTATGCAATATATTATTTCAGATAAAATGTATTCAACTCGTCAATTGCTATTCGCCAAAAAGTCTGGCATGGGAGGGGGATAGCATGTTAGTACTTTCGAGAAAACGAGGGGAGTCCATCCTAATTGGTGATGGTGTAGAAGTCACTATTCTTGAAGTCACGGGGGACGGAGTTAAAATTGGGATAACTGCTCCAAGCGATGTGGGAATACTTCGTAAAGAACTATATGTTTCTGTGGAGGAAATGAATATAAAAGCAAAGCAACATAATATTAGTGCATTAGAGCTGAAAAATCAGCTTGGAAAAATGAAAAAATAATCGGCTATCTATTCATTCGCCTAGAGGATTTGCCGATATACAAACTAGAGCTGATAAAGGGCGGCCGACCTGATTCAGCATTCCACATGGAAGTGGAGACTACACTCAATTTCAGGGAGGAAATAACAATGCGTATTAATCACAACATAACGGCTTTAAACACACACCGCAACATGGGTCTGAACAATGCCAGTGCAGGTAAGGCGATGGAAAAACTATCTTCCGGTCTTCGCATTAACCGTGCTGCTGATGACGCAGCTGGTCTTGCAGTGTCGGAGAAGATGCGCGGCCAAATCCGTGGCTTGGAGCAAGCGCAAAAGAAC
>NZ_JBHTJZ010000003.1:0-913 GCF_042675905.1 Paenibacillus chungangensis
TGAAGTCGTAACAAGGTAGCCGTATCGGAAGGTGCGGCTGGATCACCTCCTTTCTAAGGAATTACCCGATCACGATGATGATCGGATAAGGAAGCATCAGCTTCCCTCTCAGGCAGTAGTTGCTCGCTCGTTGTCAGTTTTGAAGGAGTAATCCTTCCATAATAAGATGGGATCGCCTCTTGGTGATTCGATCGACGAAATTCCGTTTGGTGGCGATGGCGGAGGGGATCCACGCGTTCCCATCCCGAACACGACCGTTAAGCCCTCCAGCGCCGATGGTACTTGGACCGCAGGGTCCTGGGAGAGTAGGGCGTCGCCAAGCGGTTTATCCAAGATGCAGTGCCTTGCTCGCTATGAGTATGGCGTACTCATCGAAGATAAGTCAAATAAGTTCAGATATTATAAAGGAAGTACACGGTTCCGACCTCGAAGCGATTCGGGTGGTTGGTTCATTCGTTGCGGAATGGACCTGTTAAATGGACTGGTTAATAACATAGCGATAAGGGCCTTTAGCTCAGCTGGTTAGAGCGCACCCCTGATAAGGGTGAGGTCGGTGGTTCGAGTCCACTAAGGCCCACCATTCCCTCCTATGAAGACGGGATATATCATGGGGCCATAGCTCAGCTGGGAGAGCGCCTGCCTTGCAAGCAGGAGGTCAGCGGTTCGATCCCGCTTGGCTCCACCATAAAACATCGCGTTATTGTATTTTCTGAAGTTGATCGGAAAGTCAATCAGCGAAAAACAATTGTTCCTTGAAAACTGGATAACGAAAGTAACAATAAAGCATTCCAGCTGCTTTTGAAGCAGTGAGAAGCTTTATGCTGAAACATCCTTTAGCTGAAGCATTAAAATAAACGTTTGACATGTAGCGTCTTTTCTGAAGCCATTCAGGAAAGTCACTCATCGAAAAACG